>NZ_VDFO01000008.1:0-70129 GCF_009600995.1 Companilactobacillus halodurans
GGGTCGAACATCTAAAGGGCATGAATGGTGTCCTTTTTTGGTGTTCTTAAATGGTTATTACTAATAAATGGTATACAAAAATAAAGTTGATGGCAAAATACCTATCAACTTTATTTATCGTACAGCCAATAAAAAAAGCGAAGATACAACCCTTTATACAAGAAAAGGCCGTTTAATTCACAATGAATTAAGCGACCTTTCTCAAAAATGTATGATTTATTACTTCATTTGGTTCTTTACTTCTTCAGCAAAGTCTTCTTGTTTCTTTTCGATTCCTTCGCCAACTTCAAAGCGAACGAATGAAACTAATTTACTATTCTTTGATTCAACAAATTGTTGAACAGTCATATCTGAATCCTTAACAAATTCTTGGTCAGCCAAACTAATTTCTGACAAGTACTTGTTTACACGGCCTTCAACGATTCTTGGAATAATCTTTTCAGGTTTACCTTCAGACTTTGTTTCTTCAGTGAAAATCTTCTTTTGATGATCAAGAACATCGCTAGGAACTTGTTCACGAGTCATGTATTCAGGGTTGATGGCAGCAACGTGCATTGCAACGTCTCTAGCAGCATCTTCATCAGAGCCTTCAAGAGTAACGATAGCACCGATCAAACCACCATTGTGTAGATATGAACCGAATACTTGTGAGTCAGTCTTATCAAGAACCTTGAAGCGTCTCAAGGAAATCTTTTCACCGATAACAGCTGTTAAGCCTGTGATAGCATCGTTAACAGTTCCATCATCAAGCTTCAAAGCCATAGCTTCGTCCATTGTCTTTGGTTCGTTTTCAACGATAACTTTACCAATCTTATTTACAAGGTCTTTAAACTTATCATTTGTTGAAACAAAGTCAGTTTCTGAATTAACTTCAATAATAGCAGCTTTGTTACCTGAAACTTCGATATGTGCTAAACCTTCAGCAGCGATGTTTCCACTCTTCTTAGCAGCTTTAGCAATACCTTTTTCACGAAGTTTGTCGATAGCTTCTTGCATATCGCCGTCAGCAGCAACCAATGCTTTTTTAGCATCCATCATACCAACACTTGTCTTATCACGTAATTCTTTAACTTGAGCAGCAGTAATTTTAGCCATTCGTAAATCCTCCAGTCGTATAAATAAAGCCATCTTGCACAGATGACTCTATTTTACGGATATTATTTATTATTTGTTGTCTTCATTATTACTTGTGTTTTTTGATTCTTCAAGATTTTCGATTGATTTTGCATCAGCAGCATCATCGTTTGAATCCTTTGCATCATCCTTCTTACCATCTTTAAAATCAGCATCAGTGATGTTTTCTTCACCTTGCTTACCTTCAACGATTGCATCAGCCATCTTAGATGTGATTAATCTAACGGCACGAATAGCATCATCGTTTGAAGGAATGATAACATCGATAGGATCTGGATCTGTGTTTGTATCAACCATAGCTACGATAGGAATATTAAGTTTCTTAGCTTCGTTAACAGCAATGTTTTCCTTGTGAGGGTCAACAATAAACATAACATCAGGGATTCTTGGCATATCTTCGATACCACCAAGGAATTTCTCTAACTTAGCTTCTTGCTTTTCAAGCAAAGCAACTTCCTTCTTAGGTAGACGATCAAAAGTACCATCTTGTGACATAGCCTTGATGTCCTTTAATCTCTTGATACGTTTTTGGATTGTGTTCCAGTTAGTCAAAGTTCCACCTAACCAACGGTGGTTAACGTAGTATTGACCGGCACGTGTTGCTTCTTCAGCAATAGCGTCTTGGGCTTGTTTTTTAGTACCAACGAATAGGAAAATACCATCATCACCGGCAACAGCCTTCATATAGTTGTATGCATCATCAATCATGCGTACAGTCTTTTGTAAATCAATGATGTAAATACCATTTCTTTGTGTAAAGATAAATGGCTTCATCTTTGGGTTCCATCTTCTTGTTTGGTGACCGAAATGTACACCGGCTTCAAGAAGTTGTTTCATAGAAATAACTGACATAAAAAGTTCCTCCTGGTTTTTACCTCCACTTAAATCTTATTCGATCAAAACGCGACTCGCGCACCGTCAACCGAATCATTAAGTGTGTGTATTCAATACAAACAAATATTATAAGGGAAGACTATCGTTAAATCAAGTAGTCACGCCAATTTATTCCATTACTTTTTAGCAAGCTTTCCTTTTGTTGGCGCGACAATTTTTTTATAGCAATTTCTCGTTTCAATGCTTGCGACTTATTGGCTAATTTTTCTTGATACATTAATTTAACTGGTCGTCTAGTCTTGGTATACTTAGCACCCTTGCCTGCATTGTGAGTTGCGACCCGTTTTTTTACATCATTGCTCGTACCTGTATAAAAAGTTTGGTCGCTACATAATAATATATAGACAAAATATTGATTATTTTCCATTGATTAATAAACTGGCCTCTTTGCTTAATTGATGATTATCATCATAAATCACTAAATCTGGTTCAACTTTTAACGAAGCCTCTTTAACTGTTTTAACAGCATCTATTAAAACTAAATTGGCATCCTGATCTTTTTTCGAACGAACAAAACGCATCCGTTTGGCTTGAATCTTTTGTTGTGCCATAATAGTCAGCAACTCGCTTAAGCGTTCTGGGCGATAAACTAAATAAGCATGCGAGTTTTCTTTCAACATAATCTTAATTGTCGTTAGAATAATTTCTAAATTAGTTTTAATTTCATGTCGAGCAATCGCCAAAACTTGATTATCTTTTAAGACTGTTTGTTTGGAAACTTTAAAATATGGTGGATTGCAGACAATCGTATCAATCGTGTCATGGTCAAAATATTGCGGTAACTTTTTTAAATCATCATTGATCGAATGAACTTGGTCCTGCAAATGATTATCTTCAATACTTTGACTGGCTAATTTTGACAGCTGGCTTTGAATTTCAACTAAATAAATTTGAGCCTTAGTTTTTGAAGCTAGTGAGAGACCAATTGCCCCATTTCCTGAACATAGATCAACAATTTTGCCTTTTTTTGCTGGTTTAGCAAAATTATAGAGTAAAATAGTATCAAGATTAAATGAGTAAAGTTTTTTATCCTGATTAATGATAATTCCGCTATTGGAAATAATATCTTGAGAATTAATCGACATGCTGCACCTTCTTTGTGGTATTTTAAATAAGTGAAAATTATTTTTGGGAGAATGATATTTTTATGTTTTATAAAGCTATTCGTATATTTGTCCGTGGCCTAATTTTCCTATTAAACGGTCACTTTGATGTTGTCGGTAAAGAAAACTTGCCTGACAAACCTTATATTTTAGTTGCTCCACATAGAACTTGGTGGGAGCCAATTTTCTTCGCACTAGTAATTGCACCACGTGATGCCACATTTATGGCAAAAAAAGAACTTTTTAAAAATCCAATCTTGCGTTTCATTTTACTTCACGCTCACGCTTTTGCGGTTGACCGAAAACACCCTGGACCATCAGCTATCAAAATACCAGTTAAGGCCTTAAAAAAACAAGGTCGAGTCTTAATCATGTTTCCATCTGGTACCCGCTACTCGGAAGAATTAAAGGGCGGTGCTTCATTAATTGCCAAATTGTCAAAAGCACCTTTGGTGCCCTTTGTTTATCAAGGACCCTTAACTTTCGGCGGCCTATTGAAGCATCAAAAAATTACCGTCGGAATTGGACCAGAAATCGATTTTGATTTCAAAGCTAAATTAGATGAGAAACAAACTAAACAAGTCAATGATGACATGGAAAAAGCTTGGGACCAAATTGATCAAGAAATCAATCCTGATTTTGATTATGTCCCACCTAAAAAGAAACATTAATTTATTATATAACAATAAAAAAACTTTTGAACCATCAAAAAAACCGTTAATTCTAATAGAATTAGCGGCTTTTTTAGTTTAAAGAGCATTTTTACCGATGTCGGTTCGATAAGAAATATTCTCTTGATTCATTTTTTCTAAATTCTGATAAATTAAATCTTGTGCATCTTTTAAAGTTTTAGCCTTTGTTTGCATTAAATAAAGACGACCACCATTACTGATTAAACGGTGATTTTCTTTTCTAACGCCAGCAAAGTTGATTGACAATGGACAATTTTTAAAATCATCGACGCTTCCTAAATCACCAAAGATAGGTTTTTGAGGATAACCTTTACTGACAGCAAAGACTCCTAAATTCAAATTATTTTCTTCCCAATCAATTTGAGAAATCTTTTTGTGATTCAAAATAGAAACGATTATTTCAGTCAAACTAGTTTTCAATCTTGGCAAAACGACTTCCGTTTCCGGATCTCCAAAACGAGCATTGAATTCAATTACCTTGATGCCCTTTTTTGTCAAAATCAAACCAGCATAAACTATCCCGGTATATTTAATACCTTGTTGATATAATTCTTTGACAAAGGGTTCTAATACTTCATCGATTGCTTGTTGCGTGATTTGTGTTGAAATATTAGGCACCGGACAAATTGCCCCCATACCACCAGTATTTGGACCTTGGTCATCGTTATAGATTTTCTTATAGTCTTGTGCAATTGGCATGGGATAAAATCTTTTGTGGTCAACGAAGGCCATTAATGAAAATTCTTCACCCAACAAGAATTCCTCAATAACAACTTTTCTCGTATTGAACTTATGTCCATCCAATAATTCACTAACGGTATTTTTAGCATCAGCAAGATTTTGGGAAATATAAACTCCCTTACCGGCAGCTAAACCGTCTGCTTTAATGACAATCGGAAAATCTGCTTCATTTGTCAAATACTCAATCGCATCTTCGAGTTTAGTAAATTCCTGATATTTGGCTGTGGCAATTTTAGCATCAGCCATTATTTTTTTAGTAAACGACTTGGATCCTTCGATTTGAGCGCCTTTTTTATTGGGGCCAAAAATTTTTAATTTTCTTTCTTTAAAAAAGTCAACAATGCCGTTAACTAATGGCTCTTCTGGACCCACAATCGTAAAATCAATATTGTTAGTTTGAACAAAATTGGTCAAATGAGAAAAATCATCTTCATCGATTGAAATAGTTTTGATTCCTGATAAGCGCATGCCATCATTTCCTGGAGCACAAAAAACTGTATTAGTTGGTTCTTTCAAAAGAGTTTTGCAAATTGCATCTTCTCGACCTCCGGAACCAATAACTAGTATCTTCATTAAATCACCTCTTAGTGTTTGAAGTGTCTTCTGCCTGTGAAGACCATAGCGATGCCATGTTCATTGGCCATGTCGATTGAATCTTGATCCTTGATGGAACCACCAGGTTGGACAATAGCAGTGATATTATGTTCAGCTGCATATTGGACACAGTCATCCATGGGAAAGAAGGCATCAGAAGCCATAACAAGCGGTGAATGCTGTGTAGCTTGTTCTTCTTGTTCGATAGCAATCTTAACGGAACCGATTCGATTCATTTGACCGGCGCCAATTCCCAAAGTCTTATCAGTTGTTGAAATAACAATCGCATTACTCTTAACATGCTTAACGATTCTTTGACCAAACAAGAGAGCTTTCATTTCTTCATCAGTTGGGGCCTTTTCAGTAACAACCTTAAATTCTGATAATTGATCAACGGTCGTATCACGTTCTTGAACTAATAAACCACCCATAACTGAAACGTATTCATGCTTTTGAGCATCCTTAGCTTTTGAGAAGTCCAAAGTTAATAGACGAATATTTTTCTTAGCCTCAAGGATTTCAAGTGCTTCATCTGAGAAACTTGGTGCAATCACGATTTCAAGGAAAATCTTGTGCATTTCTTCAGCAATTTCTTTAGTTACTTCGCGGTTAACAGCTACGATTCCACCAAAAATCGACATCGTATCAGCGGTATAAGCTTTTCTCCAGGCTTGATAAATTGATTCGTCATCGACACCAACGCCACAAGGGTTCATGTGTTTCAAAGCGGCCACGCAAGGTTCTTTGAAGTCAGCCACGATTCTTAAAGCAGCATCAGCATCTTTAATATTATTGAATGATAATTCTTTACCGTGCAATTGTTTAGCTGAAGCGATGGAATATTCAAATGGCATCGCACTCTTATAAAAGGCAGCTTTTTGATGAGAGTTTTCACCATAACGTAATTCTTGGTGATAATCGTAACCTAAAACTTCTACATCAGGGAATTCGTCGCCATTCAAATCAGTCAAGTAGTGACCAATGATACTGTCATATTCAGCTGTATGTCTAAATGCTTTAGCAGCCAAACGACGTCTCAAAACTAAATCGTCATCATTTGACTTGATACTTTCTAGCACTGTTTCATAATCATTAGCATCGATCACAACGTAAACGCTCTTGAAATTCTTTGAAGCGGAACGAATCATAGAGGGACCACCGATATCGATTTGTTCAATGGCTTGTTCTGGTGTTACGTCAGCTTTAGAAATAGTTTCCTTGAATGGATATAAGTTAACGCAAACTAAATCAATCGTTTCAATATTCAATTTTTCCAAAGTCTTCATGTGTTCAGGATTGTCGCGCTTAGCAAGTAAACCAGCATGTACTACTGGATGAAGCGTCTTAACACGACCGTCGAGGATTTCAGGGAATTTAGTTACTTCGTCAATTTCAATTACATCAACATCATTTTCTTGCAATTTCTTGTAAGTACCACCAGTTGAAATAATTTCATAACCATTAGCAATTAAGCCCTTAGCAAATTCCACAACACCTGTTTTATCTGAAACACTGATCAATGCTCTCTTCATTATTTATCTACTCCATTATTTTTTATTTAATAGATCAAGAATTACTCTGCGATACATCTGATGTTCCGTTTGGTGAATTCGTTGTTCAAAACTTTCTTCGGTATCACCTTGTAAACGAATCACGCGATTTTGTTTGATGATAGGACCAGTATCGACTCCTTCATCAATATAATGAATCGTCACGCCCCCATCTTCTCCAGCAGCAAATGTACGTTCAATTGCTTCTAAACCAGAATATTTTGGTAAGAGCGATGGATGAATATTGATGATTTTATTAGGATAAGCTCCCAGTAAAACCTTTGTAACTACTTTCATATAGCCTGCTAACAAAATATAATCCACTTGATAAGGCTGAAGCTTTTCAATAATGGCTTTTTCATAAAGGCCCCGGTTGTCATAATCAGACAATTTATTAACAAAGACCGGAATTTGATACTTTTCTGCTCGTTGAATGACATGTGCATTCGGCTGATCACAAACTAAGATTTCAATTTGTAGTCCCGCAGCTTTCAGTTCTTTTGAACTAGCAATAGCTTCAAAGTTGCCGCCATTTCCAGAGGCAAAAATTGCTACTTTCACAGTTTTTCCCCCTTTAAAACTAAACTAGCTTTTGTTTTTGGAACTAACTCGCCAATCGTGTAAGCGACAGTTTGATTTTCATTCAATAAATCTAGAACTTCGATTTCTTTTGATTTATCAACTGCTAAAACCATCCCGATACCCATATTGAAAATATGGTACATATCGTCCAGTTTTAATTGACCATATTTTTGCAAGATATTAAATATCTCAAGTTCAGGCCAAATATCAACGTTGATTTCTGCTGCTAAGTCATCCGGCAACATCCGAGGAATATTCTCGTAAAATCCGCCACCAGTAATATGAGATATTCCCTTAATCAATCTTTCATCTAATAAGGGAACGATGTCTTGAACATAGATTCTCGTTGGGGTTAACAGCATTTCACCAAGAGTTTTCTTAGGTGCTTCTGGCAAAATGTTTTCCATCGTGAAATCATGGTCTTCAAAGAAAATCTTTCTCACAAGCGAATAACCGTTGGAATGAATCCCGCTAGATTTCAAACCAATCAAAACATCGTTAGCTTTGAGGTTTTCTTTTTGCAAAAGGTCGTCCTTTTCACAAATACCGACGCTGAATCCAGCAATATCATAATCATTTTTGCCATATACGCCAGGCATTTCAGCTGTTTCTCCGCCAATTAAATTAGCATTAGCCAAATTGCAGCCAGCTATCACGCCTTTAAGGATTTCTTCAACTTTTTGGTCAACCTTACCAGTAGAAATATAATCAAGAAAATACTGCGGCGTTGCCCCTTGAGACAAGATATCGTTGACGCACATTGCGACACAGTCGATTCCAATCGTGTCCCACTTCTTAGCTTGATTAGTTAAGAGCAATTTCGTTCCTACGCCATCATCGCTTGAAACGAGAACAGGATGTTGATAACCTTCGGGAATTTCATAAATACCACCGAAATTTCCGATGTTTCCATTATTGTTGGTGTGCTGTTTGACAAACTTAGAAATCTTATAGCCTGACTCAACATTCACGCCAGCATCTTGATAGGGATTAGACATTTTTCGTCCTCCTTATTTTTTTGACTCATAATCATAGAGATAAGTTGGATAATCACCATTGAAATAAGACATGTCAAGGCCAGTATATGGTGCATCGGCATTCATCCCAATAGCATCGATCAAACCTTTTTCACTCAAGAATTCTAAGGAATCGGAGCCAAACATTTCATTCATTTCAGCAATACTCTTATGAGCCGCAATCAATTCGCTTTTTTCTTGGATGTCGATTCCATAAAAACAAGGATGCATAAATCTTGGTGAGGCAATTCTTAGATGAACTTCAGTTGCTCCGGCGTCACGCAATAATTGCACGATATAAGCACAGGTTGTTCCTCGAACTATTGAGTCATCGACTAAAATTACGCGTTTTCCTTCAACGACACCTTTAACGGCTGCTAATTTTTGACGAACGCTTTTTTCTCGTAATTCCTTAGTTGGTTGAATAAATTCTCGACCCATATATTGGTTTTTGATTAAGCCCATTTCGTAAGGCAGACCGCTTGCTTCAGCGTAACCACTAGCGGCTGACAATGAAGAATTAGGAACGCCGACAACGATATCTCCAAGTGCATCAGCTTCTTTAGCTAAATTAGCCCCCATACGTTTACGAGCTGAATGGACGTTGATTCCTAAAATATTGGAATCTGGTCGAGCAAAGTAGATGAATTCCATAGAGCAGATAGCCAATTGTGTTTTATCTGTCCACTTGTCGATATCCATCCCTTGATCAGTAATGGTAATCAATTCACCAGGCAACACATCTCTAACAAAAGTTGCTCCAACGGCATCCAAAGCACAAGTTTCACTGGCTACAACGTAACCGCCATTATCTAATCTTCCAATTGATAAAGGACGAAATCCATGTGAATCTAAAGCTAAGATCAAAGCGTCTTTTGTAAGCAAGATATAGGCAAAGCCACCTTGAATCTTATTGAGCGATTCAATCAAGCGCTGGTGTAAAGTTGGTTGATTGGATTGTTTAACTAAATGAATCAATACTTCTGAATCAGAACTCGATTTAAAGATATGACCTTTTTCTTCGAGTTCTTTTTTTAGAGTAAAAGCATTTGTTAGATTACCATTATGAGCTAAAGCAATCTGGCTATCGGTAAAATCGAATAGTAGAGGTTGCACATTTTCAATCTTGTTTTCACCTGCTGTTGAATAACGAACGTGGCCAATAGCAGAATTCCCCACTAAACTATTCAAATATTCAGGCTTAGAAAAAACTTGTGTCAACAATCCTAAATTACGATAAGTTCGCAATTTTTTACCATCGTTAGCAACGATTCCGGCCCCTTCTTGACCACGATGTTGCAAACTGTGCAAACCTAAATAAGTTAGGTAATTCGCATTTTCAGCGCCCCAGACGCCAAAAACCCCACATTCTTCATTTAAACTCTTTACTTCATTGAGCACGCAATCGCCTCTTTCCAATTAGTTGCTGCCTTTTTGCCATCAATCATGACAGCTTCATTAGCAGTTTTAACGTTAAAAATTGGTTCGTTAGTAACTTTTCCTAAACATTCAAAATTTTGTTGAATTAATTTTTCAAATTTAAATTGGTCTTCTGGAGCTACTGAAACTAAGAAGCGAGATTGTGATTCTGAGAACAGTTGGGCTGATGTTAAGCCAGTTGAGATTTCAAAGCCCAAATGATTGTCAAAAGCAGATTCTGAAAGAGCAATCGCTAATCCACCTTCCGAAACATCATGAACGCTCTTGACCAATTTTTGACTGATTGCGCGTCTAATTAAGTCTTGGTGAAGTCGTTCTCGGTTCAAATCAAGATCTCTAAGTCCACCTTTTAGTTCACCCAATTGTTCCATTTGAATCTCTGAACCATTGAAATCATCTTCTGTCTTACCAAAAAGATAAATTAAGTCGCCGGCAGATTTGAAATCACTCGTCATTAAATCGTCGATATCTGTCAATAGGCCGACCATTCCAACCATCGGACTAGGATAAATTGCCACATCGTTGTATTCGTTATAGAGTGACACATTACCTGAAATTACTGGTGTATCAATTGCTTCACAGGCACTAGCGATTCCTTGAACGCTTTGGTCCAGTTCCCAAAAGACTTCAGGATTTTCGGGATTTCCATAATTCAAGCAATCGGTTATTCCGATTGGCAATGCTCCAGTGGCAACAATATTTCGGGCAGCTTCCATTACGGCGATTTGGCCACCAACGTATGGATCGAGGTAAACATATTTGGAATTGCTATCGTTAGTCATCGCAATAGCTTTTTTTGTTCCACGAATTCGAACGACGCCACTGTCGCCGCCAGGCCTTATCAAGGTATTAGCCTTAACTTGTGAGTCATAAGTTTGATAGAAGTGTTTTTTACTGGCGATATTTGGACGTCGCAACATCTTGTTCCAAGTTTCTTCCAGTGAATTAACTTCAGGAATGAAATGATAATCTTTATCTTGATCAATTCTTGCCGGTTGTTTTTCTGCTCGATCATATTCAGGAACGTCTTCTGTCAAACTATCGACTGGAATATCAGTGACCAAAATATTTTGATGATAAATCTTATACTGCTTATCACTAGTTACTCGACCAATAATAACGGCATCTAATTCATAATTTTTAAAGAAACGAATAACCTCATCGCCAAATTCTGGCTTAACGCACAAGACCATTCTTTCTTGTGATTCTGAAAGCATCATTTCATAAGCCGTCATTTCAGTTTCACGTTGTGGCACTTTGTCTAAATTCAAAACTAGACCGCTGCCAGCTTTTGAAGCCATTTCAGCAGTTGAAGAAACTAATCCAGCTGCTCCCATGTCTTGAATTCCTAAGACCCAGTTTGGATGTTTCGCAATAATTTCGACACAGGCATCCATCAATAATTTTTCAATAAAAGGATTACCAACTTGAACGGCAGAACGTTGCTTATTCTTGGTATCTGTAAATTCGTCAGAAGCAAAAGTTGCACCATGAATTCCATCACGTCCAGTCTTTGCTCCAACATAGATGATTAAATTATTATCGCCGCTAGCAGTTCCTGGTTTGAAATCGACATTGTTCAATAAACCCACGCACATGGCGTTAACAAGTGGATTTTGTTCATAGCAATCTTCAAAAGAGATTTCGCCACCCACTGTTGGCAAACCAATACAATTTCCGTAACCACCGATTCCAGCAACTACTTCATTGACCAAGTGCTTCGTATGACCATTATTCATTGGTCCAAATTTCAAACTATTCAAAAGTGCAATTGGTTGAGCGCCCATTGAGAAAATATCTCTGATAATTCCACCAACACCTGTCGCTGCACCTTGATAAGGTTCAACAGCTGATGGGTGATTGTGACTTTCAGCCTTGAAAACGACCGCTTGGTTATCGCCAATATCAAGAATCCCAGCATCCTCACCAGGACCTGCTAGAACGCGGCTGCTCTTATTAGGCATTTTTCGTAAAACCTTTTTCGAGTTCTTATAAGAACAGTGTTCACTCCACATAACTGAGTAGAGACCAGTTTCAGTGTAATTGGGTAATCTTTGAAGGATTTTTTCACTGATTAAGTCATATTCAGAGTCTGTTAAGCCCCATTGTTGATATAATTTTTGGTCTTTGATTTGTTTTGGAGTAGGTTCAGCCATTAATTATTCACCTTTACTTGATAATTGATAATCGATTGGAAAAGTTTTAAGCCATCGTCAGAACCAAGAATTTTTTCGATTGCTCGTTCTGGGTGAGGCATCATTCCTAAAACATTCTTTTGCTTATTCAAAACCCCAGCAATTTGGTCGACGGAGCCATTAACATTGTCGCCATATTGAAAGGCAATTTGATTATTTTCTTTCAATTCTTTTAAAGTAGCTTCATCGCAATAATAACGACCTTCACCATGAGCTACGGGAATTCTGATTTTCTTACCAGCTTGATAAAGATTCGTAAATGGCGTCTGATCATTGATAACTTTCAAAGCGACTGTTTCACAGATAAAACGTCCTTGTTCGTTTTTAATCAAAGCCCCAGGAAGAAGTCCTAATTCAGTTAAAATTTGAAAACCATTGCAAACTCCGAAAACAACTTTTCCTTCATTTGCAAAACGAATAATTTCTTTCACGATTGGTGCATGAACTGCAATTGCACCGCTTCTTAAATAGTCGCCATAAGAAAAGCCACCTGGAATCAAAACACCATCAAAGCCTTCTAGGCTAGTCTTTCTGTAATCAACTAATTCAACTTCTTCTTTGATTCCGTCGCGAATGGCATAATATAAATCCATATCGCAATTAGAACCGGGAAAATTAATGACCGCAAACTTCATTTATTCTCCCTCCAAAATCTCATAACGATAAGTTTCCACGTTAGGATTGGCGAGTAAATCATCACAAATCAAATCAACATCTTTTTCCAAATTTGCGTAATCATTTTCAAATTTCAATTCAAAATATTTACCCATATGGACATCAGAGATTTGGTTGTAACCCATAGTTTGAATGGCAGACTTAATTGCCTCTCCTTGCGCGTCCAAAACAGATTCTTTCAAGGTAACGTAAACTTTAACTAATTTCATCTTCTTCTCCTAATTAATTTTCTTGCGATACTAAGCGATCCAAAACTTTTTGATAAGTTGTTACTAAATCTGCTTCATGCTTTCTGAAAACATCTTTGTCCATTGAATCGTGACTTTGTTTATCCCAAAGACGACAATTGTCAGGTGAAAATTCATCGACTAAAATAATTTCTGAACCAATTTTGCCAAATTCTAATTTAAAATCGACCAAATCAAAATTGCCTTGAGCAAAAAATGGAATCAACAACTGATTGATTTTTAAAGTTAATTCTTTGATATATTGAATGTCTTGTTTGTCAGCAATTTTCAAGGCGTGAATCTGTGATTCATTGATAAAGGGATCATCTAAAGCATCGCTCTTGTAATAAAATTCGATGATAGGTTCTTCTAAGTGCGTTCCAGTTTCGACATCGAATTTCTTAGCAAAACTTCCAGCTGTAATATTTCTTAAAACGACTTCCAGAGGAAAGACTTCAGTTTTTTTAACCAATTGTTCATGATCTGAAACATTTCTTACTAAATGAGTTTTGATGCCATTTTTAATTAAATAATCAAAAACTAAACTTGATATTTTGCAGTTCAAAACGCCCTTGCCTGGTTCAAGTTCTTTTTTCTTACCATTAAAAGCAGTAGCTTGGTCTTTATAAACCATCAAAACTTCATCAGCCTGTTTTGCTTGGTAGACGTTCTTGGCTTTTCCTTCATAGAGCAACTTCTCATCAGTCATAATTTACACTCTCCAAATTGGATTATTTTCGATAGCTTGTTTTGCTTGTGTTAAATTGTCGCTTAAAACTGTGATATGTCCCATCTTACGATTTTCTTTAATGGCATCTTTTCCATAATCATGGAAGTTCCATTCCGGATGCAAATTCAATTCAGCTTTCGCATTTTCTAAGTGCTGTCCTAATAAATTAACCATTAAAGCTGGTTTAAATAGTTCGACCTCAGGCATTGGTAAGTTGCAGACGCCTCTGATATGGCTATTGAATTGTGAAATATTGCAAGCTTCAATCGTTAAATGACCGGAATTATGTGGTCGCGGTGCAATTTCATTAACAAACACTTCATCGTCATCTGAAACAAAAAATTCAATACACATCGTACCCACTAGTTCCAATTCCTTAGCCAAAGTCTCGCCAACTTGGTAAATGTGTTGACTGGCTTGTTCGCTCAATTGAGCTGGGCAAGTACTGAGGTGCAAAATATTGTGACGATGAACATTTTCAATAATGGGAAAAATTGAAGTTTGACCATCACTATTAGCAGAAACTACAACTGAAACTTCTTTTTTCAAATTGATCTTCTTCTCTAACATGCATGGACCTTGCATCAACAATTCTTCAATATCGGCATAACAAACGTCATCTGGATCTTCGATTAGTATTTGACCTTTCCCATCATAGCCGCCTCTAATGGTCTTTAAGATTACGGGAGCAGTTAATTTTTCGATGCCTCGATGATATTCGAAGATATTTTTAATTACGACGTGAGGAACAGTTTGAAAGCCGCTTTGTTCAATAAAATCTTTCTCAGAAACACGGTTTTGCGTCACGCTTAAAGCTTTGGTACCTTGAGGAACTTGAGTATATTTTTTAACTTCATTAATTGCTTTAGCATCAACGTTTTCAAACTCATATGTCAAGACATCGCAACGCTTAGCTAGTTCAATCAATTTTTCTAAATCGTCATAATTGGCGACAATCTGGTCGTCAGAAACTTGGGCAGCGGAACAATTCTCTTGAGGATCAAGAATAATAACTTTATAACCCATAGCTTTAGCTTCAAAAGCCATCATCTGACCTAATTGACCGCCACCGATAATTCCAATCGTGGAATTAGGCAATATGCTTTTAGTCAAGATTTTTCCCACTTTCCAGTGACTTATCGTGCATTTGTTGCTGATAATCAACTAAGGATTTTTGATAAGCTTCATTTTTCAAAGCACAAATTTTTGTAGCAAGAATCGCGGCATTCTTCGCCCCTGCCTCACCAATCGAAACTGTTGCTACTGGAACTCCAGCTGGCATTTGAACAATTGATAATAATGAATCCATTCCTTTTAAATATTTAGAAGGAACCGGAACTCCAATTACAGGTAAGACTGTCGAAGAAGCAATCATCCCCGGCAAATGCGCTGCCCCACCAGCACCAGCAATAATTACCTGGAAATCATCCACAGCTTTTTTTGCAAAATCTAACATTTCTTGAGGCATTCGATGTGCTGAAATAACTTTGGTTTGGTGACTTACACCCAACTCATCCAAGACATCGATCGTGTTTTGCATAACTTTTAAATCAGAAATCGAGCCCATTACGATTGCGACATCACTCATTAAAAATTCCACCTTTCTTGCTTTGGTATTCAAAGTTTACCAAGATATGCGTTAGGTTTCAACGGTAAATACGAATTTTATACTTTTATTTTTAATAATTATTCGTACTTATCGGTTTCATTTGTAATTTAATTTAAATAATACAGTTTAAAGTTCGGAATTAATTAATGATTTAATATAAAGATATTCTCCTGATTTATGCAAAAAAAAAAAGGACTTAAAAATCGTTATACGATTTTTAAGTCCTTTTCAATTTAAGAAAATAATCAAAAACTATTATCCTAAATAATATCTTACTTGTTCTTCTTTTGTGAATTCTTCATGGTACTCATCAATTGATTAAGTTTCTTCTGTGATGGTTTTTGTCCCATTTGAGCCATCATTTGCTTAATCATATCCGCACTGATTGGTGGGTTATCTTGGAAGTATTTCTTCATGTACCATCTGGCAGCGAAGAAACCACCAACTAAACCAACCAATAGAGCTAAAATACCAACGACTATAGTTGTTCCCATTTATGTTTCACCCTTTCCATACATCTATTAATATTACAAAAAAAACTCCCTAATTGAAAGCCTTAATCGTCACGTAATCCCTTTTTGCGTTGAATTTCGCGAACTTTTTCCGGAGTAACTTCTTCCCCCTCTTTATTATAAACTCTCAACATTTCTAATCGAGACTTAAAACTTGCACGGAAATTCTTGAGGTATTCCTTACGCAATTGAGCTTGTTGGTCCTCTTCTTCTTTAGTAATAGTACCAGCTTTAGCCTTGTGAGCTAGTTCGTTAATCTTCTTTAACAACTCATCTTGTTCGTTCATAACTTTGTCTCTCCTCATTACATCGAACACTTGTTTGAACTTGTATTCAAATTTTGATACAATCTATTTAAGATATTAACAATGAGGTGTTCTAATGTCAAAAGCTGAAGGCTCTAAACAGTCAAAAATTTTACAATGCATTTATGATTATTTAGATGAACATGGATATCCGCCAACTGTAAGAGAGATTTGCGAAGCCGTAGATTTATCTTCAACATCAACGGTTCATGGTCACCTATCTCGTCTTGAAAAAAAAGGATTCATTCAACGTGACCCTACCAAGCCTCGAGCAATCGAGTTAACTGGTGCCGGTCTAAACTCTATTGGAATCAAGTCAAAACAAATCCCTATCTTGGGTGCTGTTGCCGCTGGTCAACCAATTACCGCTGAAAGAAACCCTGACGGTTATTTCCCAATTCCACCTGACTTGAATCGTGATTCTGGCGAATTGTTCATGCTTGAGATTCACGGTGAAAGTATGATCAATGCTGGAATTTACGATGGCGATCACGTCATCGTCCATGAGCAAAATTTTGCCAATAACGGCGAAATCATTATTGCAATGACTGAAGACATCGAAGCAACATGTAAGAGATTTTATCAAGAACACGGTCATTATCGCCTTCAACCAGAAAATGATACCATGGATCCAATCATTTTGGATAATGTTGAAATTCTCGGCAAAGTTGTTGGCTTATACCGTTCACAAATTTTTTAAAACTATCAAAAGATTGCTGATTGAAAAGTTAGCAATCTTTTTTTTCGTATTTTTTACTGATGCTTAATTATACGAACACGATAAACTTCTGTAACCGACTCTAAAGCATTTTTCAATTCGTCGATATCATTTGTTTTTAAATTGTCAACATCAACAATCGTATAAGCAATTTCTCCTTTTGCTGCATTACTCATATTCTCTATATTGATTTTTTTATTGGCGATTTGGGTACTGATCTGACCAACCATATTAGGAATATTTTGATGAATCACCGTAATTCTAAATTCTGTTTCAAATGGAACTTCAAGATTCGGCAAGTTGACGCAATGTTTAGTATCCCCTGATTCCAAATAATCCATTACCGTTTTTGCTCCTTGAGTGGCACCATTAGATTCAGCTTCAATTGTTGAACCTCCAATATGAGGCGTGATTGTAATCGAAGAATTTCCTGCAATCAAAGGTTCTCCAAAATCAGTACAGTAATGACTGATTTTTTGATGACGAAGTGCTTTTACAACTGCTTTATTATTAATTATCCCTAATCTTGAATAATTAAATAAAATGACATTTTCCTTCATTTCATCGATTTCTTTAGTCCCAATTAAATCGATTGTTGCATCATTTTTGGGTACGTGAACAGTCACAAAATCAGCATTTTGAACAGCTTTTTTTATCGAATCGACTCGCCTAACTTTATTATCAATTCGCCAGGCTCCATTAGTAGATAAATAAGGATCAAAACCAATGACCTTCATTCCTAATTGCATGGCTGCATTTGCCACCAATGATCCAACATGACCCAGACCAATCACAGCTAACTTTTTTGCAGCCAATTCACTGCCGTTGAATTTGGTCTTATCTTTTTCGGTTCTTTGTGAAATATCCGCTTGAGCATGGGCTATTGAATATTCATTTGCTGAAAAAAGATTTCTAGTGGTAGCAATCATCAAGGAAATCACCAATTCTTTAACTGCATTTGCATTGCTGCCTGGTGTATTAAAAACAGCTATTCCTTTTTTAGTTGCTTGTTTCAAAGGAACATTGTTAACTCCAGCACCAGCTCTAACAATGGCTTTTAAGTTCTGAGGCAAATTTTGATTCAATAAGTTAACCGAACGAATCAAATAAGCATCAGGATTATCTGTTTGATTGATTTGAAAATCATCTGTAAAAATTTCTAAACCACTTTTGGCAATCGCATTAAAAGTTTTAACTTGATACATTAGTGTTTCCCCCAATAATCTTTTTCAAATTTTCCTAAAAAGCTGACCAACTTTTCAACTCCTGCATAAGGCATAGCATTGTACAAGCTGGCTCGCATTCCACCGACTAATCGATGACCTTTAATATTTAAAAGTCCATAATCTTTTGCTTGGGCTATCAATTGACTATTGATTGACTTATCACCAGTTACAAAAACAACATTTGTTAAAGAACGGTCTGCTTTTTTCACAGGTGCTGTAAAAAGTTTTGATTCATCCAAAAAATCGTATAACAAATTAGATTTTTTCTGATTACGCTTTTGCATTTCCAAAACTCCACCTTGTTGCTTCAACCATCGTAAAACTAATCCAGCAACATAAATTGCAAAAACTGGTGGCGTATTGAACATGGAATTTTTTTGAGAAAAAAGTTGATAATCTAACATACTTGGCAAATTTTTAGCATGAGCAAATAAATCATTTTTGACGATTACAACGGTTAAACCAGCTATTCCAAGGTTTTTTTGAGCTCCTGCCATTACTAATCCAAAATCCGTAATTTGATATTTTTGTCCAAGAAAATTAGATGACATATCAGCTACCACAGGAGTCTGTCCTATTTGGGGAATTTTTTTATAAGCTGTCCCTTCAATCGTATTATTAGTTGTAATGTGTAGATAATCGTACTCATCTTGAGGAAAATCACTCAAAGTTGGCAATCTTGAATAATGGTTCTTTTTTGTAGAAGCTAAAATATCAACCGTAGTTTTGACTTTCTTAGCTTCTTCCATCGCTCTAATTGCCCAGTGACCACTATCTAATAGAGCAATTCGATGATATTTTATTGCTAAATTTAATGGTGCAGCACTAAATTGCAAGGTACAGCCACCCTGAAAAAAGAGCACACTATAATTATCAGGAATCTGTAATAAACCTCGTAAATCTTGTTGAGCTTGTTGAATAATTTCTTCAAACAATTCTGATCGATGAGAGATTTCCATAACACTCATTCCAGAATTTTTATAGGATGGCAAATCATCTTTAATTTGTTGAATCACTGAGTTGGGCAAAGTCGCTGGCCCTGCTGAAAAATTGTATACTTCCATATTCAAAAGCTCCTTTTAAATTAAAATAAAAATCCCCACAGACAATATTCTGTGAGGATTATTAATTCTAATTTTTAGAAACCTCACAGATGTAATTGTCTTACATACATGAGGTTTATTGTGTCAGTTAATAAGCCTACATGTATAACGTGTAGACTTGGAGGAGACTGTTAAATTATTAATATTAAATTTTATCATATTAAAATACCTCCAATTAACTTAAAGACACTTTAACATTTCATTTTTAATTGTCAACTATCAATGGAGTAAATATTGTATAATTTGCTTAATGTATTCATTGTAAAAACAACTTAAGAGGAATAAAAATGACAGAATTTTATTTTATTCGTCACGGACAGACTAAAGCCAACGTGATGAAGATGAAACAAGGAACTATCAACACAGAAATCACTTATCTTAATGAAAATGGTCAAAAGCAAGCTCAAAAATTAGCCGACAACTTTGATATCAGTTTTGCCGACCGTGTAATTTCTAGTCCATTAGAGAGAACTAAGCAAACGACAGCTATTTTGAACCAATCAGCTCACCTGCCAGTCAGTTACGATAAGCGCTTAGTGGAGATTTCTTACGGCCAATGGGATGGTCAAAAAAATGCTGATCTTAGAAAAATCCATCCCGATGCTTATAACGACTATCTCAATGATGTCTTACCAATGTATGTTAAATATGCTACCGATGGTGAGACTTTTGATGATGTTATCAAACGAGTCGATGAATTCATTAAAGAAATGGCCAATAAATATCCTAATGAGAAAATAATTTGTGTTACGCATGGTTTTACTGTTAAGGCGGCAGCTTTAGATATTTTACAGCCTAAAGATGTGATGGCCTTACCAGAACCGCGCAACACCAGTATTTCCAAAATCACCGTCTTACCTAAGACAAACGAATTTTACCTCGAATACTATAATCAATTGTATTGAAAATTTTGAAACATAACATATCTTTTCTTGCTTAAATCGAGTAAGAAAAGGTAATTAAAATCAAGGTATTTTTCATTTTAGTTAGTGTAATATGCCGTCCTCCATAGCAAAGCAAATTTGGCTGGAACGATGTGGGCACGACTTTAAGCCTTTGCCAAGATCAGGCAAAGTCTTAAAGCTCGGCCTTATTCTAAGCAATAAATTGCTAAGAATAATTTCACATCTGAGCCAATTTGCTTTGCTATTCCGGACTGGATAGTGGTTTTATTTTTAATATCTTAAAGCAAAAAGCACCTGTCTAGATAACAGTTTGTCGACTATCTAGATAGATGCTTATTTGATTTGGAATTACTTGAAATAAATAATGAATGACGTTATCCAATCGGCAGTGGCAGCTTTGTGAATGATCAGTACTGAAATTGTACTTAGCGATTTATCGATTCATGGAAGAGGTTGGTTACTTTAATAAAGGGACATATTCAATTAAGGAATTCATCTATATTTAATTCATCTGATGTTCCCAAAAGGACTAGCCTAAATTTCTTAAATAAATTGTCAAAATTAGTTTCACCGTATACAATTCGTCCCATAAGTTTGACTTTGTTGTTATTGCCTTCAACGAAACCAGAGTTAATGAATGAAGATATTTCGGACTTACTATATTTTTTTACAAAATTATATATTGCCTTTACATTGGTCCTCATTATTGCAGAATAAATTTCCGAAAACTTTTTAATTATTGGAAAATTAGATTCAATAATATCTTTGTACTTATAGTCATTGGATCATTTTTTAGTAAATTGTTTATCATACATTTATATTTAATTATAGTGATATCTTTTGGATATCTTGATTCTAGAACTAAGTGGTGTTAACCCTCTGTTTCTCACCCTTGAAATTATTTTTACCAATAGTGTACATGCAGGACCAAAACGTTGTTTGATTTTTATCATATCACTTACTCAATACATACAAGAAAATGATCGTATCTGAGTATCCTGCCAACATCATTTTGTACATGATGTTCTCATAATTATTGGTAACCGATTTTTTTACATTTAATTGTGCCTAGTTCTTTTATTTTTTGAGGGGTCGTATTTAAAAATTTATGAATCATTGATACTCCCGATTGGATAATGTCACTTACCGTCTATTCTAATATTTTCAAATCATAAATAGCATTCATTTAAATATAAAGTCGATAAACTCTCTTATCTAAACGAATGCTTTTGCTATTTGATTTAAAAACAAAACCACTATCTAGTCCGGAATAGCAAAGCAAATTGGCTCAGATGTGAAATTATTCTTAGCAATTTATTGCTTAGAATAAGGCCGAGCTTTAAGACTTTGCCTAATCTTGGCAAAGGCTTAAAGTCGTGCCCACTTCGTTCCAGCCAAATTTGCTTTGCTATGGAGGACGTCATATTACACTTTATCTTAAGTTATCTGTCTTAATACTCAAAAGCTAGTTATACTCTTAACCATAAAAATAATTATAAGCTGCACCTATTAAATTAGAATCATTGTGATACTTTGCGGGAATTAGATGAGGAATCAATTTGATGTCTTCAATATTTTCAACTAAATTTTTGATCGTTGATTCCAAAGTATCGAGGAAATATTGATTCTCTGACACGCCACCACCGATGACGATTGCTTCTGGATCAATCACAAATTGTAAATTATAAATTACTTTAGCAAGATTATAAAACATGCTTTTAGTATACTTTTGAGCTTTCTTATCTCCATTTTCAGCTAATTGGAGCACTTCTTTGCCGGTTAAATTAGTTTGGTTAGCCCGATTATAATCTTGTGCCATGTGGACCGCGGTTCCAAGAAAACTCAAACGCTTATTTCCATGCCCTAATATCATACCAAACTCTCCACCTAAGCGATGGCTTCCATGAACAATTTGGCGATGGACTACTACTGACCCGCCAACACCAGTTCCAACTACTACGAAAATAATATTTTGCATATGCGTAGCAACGCCCATCGAAATCTCCGCTAAAGCTGCACAATTAGCATCATTTTCCATTGTTACAGGCAAGCCTAAACGTTCTTCAATAGCTGCTTGAATGGGAAAATTATGAATATATGGCAAAGCGCTGATTCCGCATATCATGCCTCGTCTTTGGTCAACAGCACCAGGGATACTGAGACCAACGCCATCAATTTGTTCATCGCTGAAATTAGCAACGATTATTTCTAGCACTTGATAAAAATCTTCAAGATTATCAGGTGTTTTAATTTTTCCTTTTGAGCTTAGGTTTCGATACTTATGATTCCATAAACCATATTTGATGCTAGTTCCACCAACATCGATGGTTATAATTTGCTTCATAATATAATCCATCCTAAATTTATTTATTATTCAGTTTGATACTCAAATACCCATAAATCAAAATTCCTAATTAAATTTATCTTTTTATTAAGGTGTGTTTTAATAAAAATATATTGATATTATGAGGTGCGCAGTATGGACAAAGAAAAAATCCACGATTATTGGTTCAATTTTTTGCAAGACAAGAATTCACTCTATTACCCATTAGGAGATATTTCGTCTTTTGGTGCTGAACCAGATAAATTAGCCAATCTAGTTTGTGATGGCGTAAAAACCGCAACGACATCATCTTACGATTTATATGAGCCTAATGAGTACTTGCCTCAAGTTGGAGATTATAACATCATCTTGGACGGTCAAGAAAATCCTATCTGCATTACAAAAACTGTCGTTACTGAAGTCGTTCCTTTTAAATACGTCAGTGCTGAACATGCCTACCATGAAGGCGAAGGTGACAAAACCTTAACTTATTGGCGTAAAGTCCATGAAGATTTTTTTAGAAAAGAATACCAAGAATCTGGCAAGGAATTTAATGATGAGATTCCTTGTTTGTGTGAGGTCTTCAAACGTATTTACTAATGGAAAAATAAAATACTAAAAATTTTTATTTAACATGATTTAGTTTGCCATTTAATAGTCAATAAAGCAAAGTCTTTGAAAAATTAAGAGAATTTTTATCAATTTTAATATATAAAATTGATATATTTTGCGTAAAAAAATAAACTGTCATCTCTTTTACGAGCATGACAGTTTATTTTTATCAAGTTAATTTACTAACGTATTAGTTACGACGAAGTTCCTTAATACGTGCAGCCTTACCTGTACGGTTACGTAGGTAGTAAAGCTTGCTACGACGTACACGACCATGTCTGATAACTTCGATTTGTTCTACACGAGGTGTGTTCAATGGGAATGTTCTTTCAACACCAACACCATTACTTACCTTACGAACAGTATAAGTAGCACTGATACCTGTACCATGTCTCTTGATTACGACACCTTCGAATAGTTGGATACGTTCACGTGATCCTTCAACAACCTTAGCATGTACACGAACAGTGTCACCACTACGGAAGTCAGGAATATCAGAACGTAATTGTTCTTTTGTAATATCTTGAATTAATTTATTCATAAATAATTTCTCCCTGCCGACACTCTTATATATCTCTGACATACAGCGGAATATCGTTAATATGTGCGTTCAAACACTCTTAATATGATACTTTATTTGAACTTAATTGTAAACTAATAATTCTGACGAATTTTGTGCAAGAGCTTTTGTTCCTCATCTGTCAGGTCTGTAGACTCTAATAAATCAGGACGACGCTCTAGGGTTTTTTTCAAAGCTTGCGTTAAACGCCAGAGACGGATTTTTTCGTGATCCCCACTAGTTAATACTTCGGGCACCTTTTTACCACGGAAATCGGCTGGACGCGAATATTGAGGGTACTCTAACAGTCCATGGGAAAATGATTCTTCCTCTGCCGAAAATGAATTACCTAATACTCCGGGCACAAAGCGCAAAGTAGCATCGATCATGCTCATGGTAGGCAATTCTCCACCTGTTAGGATGTAATCGCCAATGGAAACTTCATCGGTAACTAAATCTTTGACCCGTTCGTCAAAGCCTTCATAATGCCCACAGATAAAGACTAATTGGTCTTCTTTAGCAAAATCTTGTGCCATTTTTGTGTTAAAAGTTTTTCCAGCTGGGTCTAACAAAACGACCCGTTTTTTACCTGGCTTTTCTTTTTCAACAAAATCCATTGCATCGTAAATTGGTTGAGCTTGCAAGAGCATCCCTGCTCCACCACCATATGGCGAATCATCCACATGATTTTGTTTATTAGTCGTGAACTTGCGAAAATCCACGACATCAATATTCACAAGCTCTTTTTCTTGCGCCTTGCCAATCAAAGATTCGTTTAGTGCATTAAACATTCTTGGAAAAATACTTAAAATTGTAATATCCATTAGTCTATCAATCCATCCGGTATTTCGACTTTGACAATTCCCTTATCAAGGTCGACTTTTTTAATTACGTCTTCAATATAAGGCAATAAAACCTCTTTATATTTAGGACCTTTGACGACCCAAACGTCGTTTGAACCTAATTCCATAATTTCCGTTACTTTACCAACTTCGCCCAAATCTTTGTCGATAACTGTTAAACCAATTATCTGTTTGTAGAGAAATTCGCCCTCATTTAAATTAGGGGTTTCTTCACCGCTAGCAAATAATTCTGACTTAACATATTTTTCAACGTCATTGATATTGTCATAGCCTTTAAATTTCAATAAAACAAAATTTTTATGTGGACGTGATGATTCGACGGTAAATTCACTGATCTGTTCTTTATTTTTCAAATAAAGCTTAGCACCAGCTTTAAAACGATCTTCTGGAAAATCTGTAATGGGGACTATTCGCAATTCGCCTTTAATACCATGAGTATTGACGATTGTACCAACTCGATATAATTTTTCGGTCATTTTTCCTCCGTGAATAAAAATAGGACCGCGACAAACATGTCTGGTCCCATCATAAATTACTATTTAGTATACTTGCTTTCGTGGAACTTTTGCATAATTCCGTGTTGTTTCAACAAGTGACGAACAGTATCTGAAGGTTGTGCACCTTTGTTTAACCATTCAACGATCTTGTCATCGTCTAATTTGATTTCTTCTGGTTGTGAGATTGGGTTGTAGTAACCAACTTGTTCGATGAAGCGGCCATCACGTGGTGAACGTGAATCTGCAACAACTAATCTATAAAATGGTCTTAACTTACTACCCATACGTTTCATTCTGATTTTAACTGACATATGTTTGTTTCCTCCTAAATACTTAACTTCGTTAGTATACACAAAAAAATAGGTGCTGTAAAGTTTTTTTCTTTACACCATCGGATTTTTTTATGATTTAAAACGTTTAATCTTCTTTAAGCGCTTCTTCTTACGTTTCTTGCTCTTTCTAACCATAGAGTGCATTGCCATTTTAACCAAACGACCAGAAGCACCATTACCCATTAGTTGGTCCATGCCAGACATGTTACCTTTACTCATCTTGTTCATCATGTCGCGTGATTGCTTGAATTGTTTAATCATCCGATTAACATTTTGCACGCTTTGACCAGAACCTTTAGCGATTCTGCGTCGTCTTGATGGATTCAAAAGGTCAGGGTCTTCACGTTCTTTAGGCGTCATTGAATAAACGATAGCTTTCAAATGAGCAATATCTTTTTCACCGATATTGATATTTGCCAAAGCTTTATTATTAGCCATTCCTGGAATCATCTTCATGATTTCATCCAAAGGTCCCATTTTTTGAATCTGGTCCATTTGGTCGATAAAGTCATTGAAGTCGAAACTGTTCTCACGAATTTTTTCAGCAACTTCTTTAGCTTGCTTTTCATCGTAATCAGTTTGAGCTTTTTCAATCAAGGTCAACATATCACCCATACCGAGGATACGGTTAGCCATACGATCAGGATGGAAGACATCCAATTGGTCTAATTTTTCACCTTGTCCAATGAACTTGATTGGTTTACCAGTGACAGAACGAATTGATAGAGCAGCACCACCACGGGTATCACCATCCAACTTAGTTAAGACGACACCAGTAATATCGAGTTGTTCATCAAATCCTTGTGCAACTTTAGCAGCAACTTGACCAGTCATTGAGTCAGCTACGAAAAGGATTTCATTTGGATGAGCTAAATCTTTGATTCTTTGAAGCTCATTCATCAATTGTTCATCGATTTCCAAACGTCCAGCGGTATCAATAATGACATAGTCATTCTTATTTTCAGCCGCTTGTTTGAGCCCATTTTTAACAATATCAACTGGATCGTGCTCAGTTCCTTCATCATAAACCGGAACATCTAATTGTTGACCAATCGTTTTCAATTGTTCAACAGCAGCGGGACGATAAACATCTCCAGCGATAAATAATGGACGAGCTTTTTGAGTCGTCTTTAAACGGTTAGCTAATTTACCAGCCGTGGTAGTTTTACCAGCACCTTGAAGACCAACCATCATGATGATTGTTGGAATATGTGGTGCTTTATTCAACGGAACAGCTTCTTGTCCCATTAATTTGGTTAATTCTTCGTCAACGATTTTGATAACTTGTTGCGAAGGCGTCAAGCTTTCCATAACTTCAGCGCCTAGAGCACGTTCTCGAACTGTTTTGACAAAGGTTTTTACAACATCGAAGTTAACATCAGCTTCAAGTAAAGCCATACGTACTTCACGCATTACTTTACGAACATCTTCTTCAGAGAGCTTACCTTTTCCCTTTAAAGAAGAGAACACTTTTTGTAAACGTTCGCTTAATCCTTCAAAAGCCATATTCTACTCCTACATTTCATTTATTTTAGAAATTCTTTTTACTAGTTTTAATAGTTCTTTATCACGTGGATATTTTTTTTGAACTAACTGATCCAATTGTTCCGAAATATCATCGATTTCTTGAGTTTTTTCAACTAAACCCAATTCTTTTTCAAACGATTCTAACAAATTGACCGAGCGATGCAAGTTGTCTAAAACCGCCTGACGAGATACTTCTAGTTGCTCTGCTATCTCGCTTAAAGAAAAATCTTCTACATAATAAAGATCCATGTACCGACTTTGTTTCTTGGTCAATAGTGATTGATAAAAATTATACAACAAATTTACTCGTGTCGTCTCATCTATATCCATAGCTATTTATCAGATGACCCGACAATCAATTCCTTGAACAATCCATAGATGAATTTTTCAGGATCAAAGTCGCGTAAATCGTCCATTTGTTCACCAAGACCAACTAATTTGACTGCTAAATGCAGTTCGTTTCTGATGGCTAAAACGATACCACCTTGAGAACTTCCATCCAGTTTAGTCAAAACAATTCCGGTTACGTCAGTCGTGTCCTTAAATTGCTTTGCTTGACTCAAGGCATTTTGTCCGGTCGAACCGTCTAAGACTAATAAAACTTCTTGAGGTGCTTGTGGCAATTCACGGCTGATAACTCGTTTGATTTTTTCAAGTTCTCTCATCAGGCCTTGTTTATTCTGTAAACGACCAGCTGTATCTACTAAGAGGATATCGAAATCTTCTTTTTGAGCACGTTGAACGGCATCATAAACAACTGAAGCAGGATCAGTGTGAGCTTTACTTGCTTGAACGGGTACATTGACACGTTTGCCCCATTCTTGCAACTGTTCAATCGCACCAGCTCTGAAAGTATCAGCAGCTGCCAAAAGCACTTTTTTACCTTCTTGTTGATATCTGTGAGCTAACTTGCCAACAGTCGTTGTTTTTCCGGCACCATTAACTCCAACGAACAAGAAGACTGTAGGCGTTTTGTCGGTACTGAATTTTAAGGAATTATCCTCTTCTTTGCCTTCTTCGCCATACATATCGACTAATTTTTTAACAATGACATTAGAAACATCGGAACGTTTCTTGGCATTTTCCAATTTAACTTCTTCACGCAACTCATCAGAAATTTTGATAGCTGTTTCATACCCGACATCCGATTCAATCAATAATTCTTCAAGGTCATCAAAGAAGTCCTCATCGACGCTTCTGAAATTAGCCATGAAACGATTAAACCGAGCGCTGAATGAATTACGACTCTTTTTGAGACCCTTATCGTATTCTTCGATGTCATCTTGTTGCTCTTTTGCTTCAGTTTCAAATTCAGAAACCTGATTTTCATTTTTATCTGGGTTTTCTGCTTGCTTTGAAGTCTTCGTTGTTTCTTCAGATTCATCTGTAGTTTGAGTTTGTGACTCTGCTTTTGCTTCTGGTTTTGCTTCTTCTTCAACTTGAGACTTAGGTTCAACAGACTCTTTTGTTTCTGATTCTGGTTTTGACTCTTTAGTTGTATCTTCAGAAGTTTCAACCGTCTTTTCTTCAGATGCCTCTTCGACAGATTTGTTTACTGGTTCAGTTTCCTTATTATCATCTGCTGGTTTACTAGTACCTTCATCATTTGATTCATCTGAAGTTTCATTGGTCGATTCTTCTGCAGATTCTTTTGGTGCATTATTTTCATTTAATTCTTTTTTAGAAGCAGTATCACTGGATTCTTCTTTTTGGTCAGACTTTTCTTGGTCAGATCGATTATTTTCAGATTCCGCAGATTCTTTTGTAGCTTCCTCTTCTTGAGATTTTTTTTCTAAATCTTCTTTTGAATCATCTTTACCAGTAAAGGCTTTTTTAATTCGATCAAATAATCCCATATTTAACTCCTATTCTTTAACTTTAACAGACAGCATCCTTGAAACACCGGACTCTTCCATCGTGACCCCATATAAACGATTGACATTCATCATTGTACCCTTACGGTGAGTAATCACGATAAATTCTGTATTATTGTCATATTGATTTAGGTAATTTGCAAAACGATAGACATTGGCGTCATCAAGCGAAGCTTCAACCTCGTCTAAGATACAAAATGGCACAGGTTTAACTTTTATGATAGCAAACAAGAGCGTAATCGCCGTTAAGGCTTTTTCGCCACCAGATAATAAACTCATTCGCTGGAATTTCTTCCCAGGTGGTTGAGCAATAATCTCAATACCTGATTCTAACAAGTTATTCGGTTCAGTTAAAACCAATTTGGCTCGTCCACCAGCAAACATCTGTGGAAAAATATCCTCAAAAGCATCGCTGACTTGATCAAAAGTCTTCTTGAAACGAGTCGTTACTTCCTTGTCCATTTCAGTCATTGTTTCTAATAATTGAGCTCGAGCTTGCAAAAGATCATTTTGTTGCTGAGTCAAGAATTCATAACGATCTTTAACTTTATCATACTCTTCAATTGATGATAAATTGACCGTTCCTAACTCATCGATTCCCATCTTCAACAACCGAGCCTCTTTTTGTAACTCGTCAGCATCATAATCAGCCTGTTTCAGCTGTTGTAACGATGCCTCATAAGTTATTTGATAATCCTGCGACAAAGTATCAAGCCTTGAATCAATTTGGTTAGAGAACTTTGTATTCTTGATTGCCAGACTTTCCTGTTGGTCAGAAGCAGCTTTTTGCAAATCAAAACTACGTTGCGCATTATTGTTCAAATCACTCGACTTAGCTTGTTCTTTGGCTCTTTTATCCTTCAAAGAAGCTAAACTTTCTTTAGAAGTGGCAATTTCTTTTTGAAGTTTTGTAATCTGAGTTTTCACTTCAGCATTGCTTAAATCCAATTGACTCTTTTCAGAATCCAGAGTTTCCAATCTGCTCTTAATATCAGCAATTTGTTTTTGAGTTTTATTTGATAAATCAGTCAAATCATTGTTTTGCGTTGTTTCATTAGCAAAATTATTTTTCAAAACAGCCAATTTAGTTTGTTTATCTTGTTGCTTTTCATTGACAGAACTTAATTCAGCGTCAAAGTCAGTCAAGAGTTTTTGCTTTTGATTGATTTCTTTTTGAGTCTGCTCAATTTCAGCTTTTATTTTTTCAGCAGTTTCATTTTGTTGCTTTAAGTTCTTTTCTAATTCAGTTTGTTCAGTTTGATTTTGCGACAAGTTATATTTAATAACTTCAATTTGTTCATTATAATGCTTTACTTCATTTTGATAAGTTGAGTCAGCTTGTTCCAGTTGATTCTTTTGCTGATTAAAGTTAGCCAATTTTTCATCGACTGTCTTCTTTTCAGCATTAACTTTAACCAATTCATTGCGCAAATCTTGCACAGCTTTTTGTTTTTGATCCATCAACAATTCTTGCTTCGATAATTCTTTAGTTAAAGAGGCCAGCTCATCTTTTCTAGTCAAAATACTAGAATTGACTCGACGCTGTTGACCACCAGTTAAAGAACCCCCAGCATTGACGACATTACCATCTAAAGTAACTACCCGATATTTTCGACTGACCGCAGCAGAAATTTTGGTAGCTTGATCAATATTTTTTGCTACCAATAAATTCCCCAAAATATTTCGAACAATATTTGAAACCTTATCATCGTATGAAACCAACTCACTAGCGACACCAACAAAACCTGCGACTGCTTTAGCTTTGTTCAAGTCATTAGTATAAATGTTTCGCGGTTGAATAATATTGATTGGTAGAAAAGTTGCGCGACCGCCACGACTTTGTCTCAAAAAAGCAATCGCTTTTTTAGCAGCAGTTTCATTTTCAGTTACGATGGATTGCAATTGATTGCTGACTACCGTTTCGATTGCTAGCTGATATTCTTTGGGAACACGAATTAATTCAGCTACGGCTCCAACGATACCTGCAATCTTATCTTTGTTGTTTAAAACATGCTTAGCACCTTCAAAGAAACCAGCATGCTCTTGTTCCATATTTTCGAGAACTTTTTTACGTGCCTTAATTTCCTGCAGATTCTCTAAAATCTTTAAATAATTTTGATTCTCTTTTTTACCAGTTTCAGTGATTGTTTCAATTGAATTGGTCAATTCTCGATCATGCTTAATCAAACTTTGATTGTCATTGATTAAAGCTTGAATTTTTTGACTAGTTCCCTGTTTATCAGTTTCAGAAGAAGCTAAATCATTTTGAATCCCAGCTAATCTTGAATTTTGTTCATCTAAATTAGCCTTAACTCGTGTTAATTGGCGATTAGAAAATTTTTGCTCATTATTATTTGAGACTTGATCTTGCAACAAATTAACATAAGAATTCCGTAGGTCTTCAATATTTTTTTGAATATCTTCCGGAGTCTTCTTTTTAAGTTGTTGAATCTCTCGCAACTGCTTTTCAAAATCAGCAATTTGTTCCTTGTATGAGGTCATTTTCTGATTTGAAGCAATTAATTTCTTTTGATTGGCTTCTTTTTGTTGCTGCAAAGTCTCTAATTGATTGCTTAAAGTTTGTTTATTAGTCGAATTAAAGTCAGTTCTTTGGTCTGCAACGGCAATTTGACCATTAAAAACTTCTAATTTCCTAGTTGATTCAATCAATTTAGATTGTTCGGCATCAATTTTATCCGTCAGCTCATGAATAGCAATATTATTCTCTTCAACTTGTTTATTAGACTTCGTAACTTCTGAAGAGATATTTTGCAAACTCATCTTAACTTCACGCAAATCTTTTTCAACTTGACGTTTTTGAGCCGACAAATTTTTGATTTCAATCGTCAAAATCTTTTGATAAATACTGTCATATTTTTGCTTTTGATCTTTATAATCTCGAGCAATACTAGCCTGCTTCTTCAATGGTTCAACTTGCTTCGATAATTCTGAAACGATATCAGAGACACGATGCAAATTATCTGTGGTTTCGGTCATTTTGTTTTCAGCTTGTTGCTTCTTTTGCTTAAATAAAGAAACTCCAGCTGACTCTTCAATGATACTTCTTCTTTCGACTGGTTTACTGTTAAAGATTTCTTCAACTCGACCTTGAGAAATAATTGAGAATGACTGTTTGCCCATTCCTGAATCCATAAATAATTCAGTAATATCACGCAAGCGACATTGTTTATTATTAATTAAAAATTCAGTATCGCCATTTCTGAATAGACGACGACAAATATTGAGATTTTCTTGTTCTGATTTTAATTCTTTATTACGATTATCAAATTCTAAAATCACTTCTGCACGATTCATTTGCGGACGTGTGGCACTCCCAGCAAAAATCACATCGACCATTTTGTCTCCACGTAAACTCTTTGCTGATTGTTCGCCCATGACCCAACGAATAGCTTCAGTAATATTTGATTTTCCACTCCCGTTGGGTCCGACGATACCAGTAATTCCACTAGTAAAATCAATCTTTGTTTTATCAGCAAATGATTTGAACCCATTGATCGTTAATGATTTTAATGGCATAAATTCAAAACTCCTATAATTCTTCTAATACTCTCTTAGCTGCCATTTGTTCGGCGTGCTTCTTGCTGTAACCTAAGCCCTTAGATAAAATCTTTCCGTTAGCGATTAATTCAACTTTGAATTTCTTATCGTGATCAGGACCTTCTTCATCGATTACTTTGTAATCAATTTCAACTTCTCCAGATTGTTGCAATCTTTCCTGCAAGTGAGTCTTAAAGTCAGTATCTTCAGAAAATTCCCCTGAATCGATATGTGGATAAACGACCTTTTTCAAGAAATCGTTGACTACTTGATTGCCTTGATCTAAGTAAAGAGCACCGTTGAAGGCTTCAAAGATATCTTCAAGTAAAGTATGTCTTTGACGAGCGCCTTGTTTTTCTTCACCTTTACCAATCAATAGATACTTATCAATATTGATTTCCTTGGCAAAACGGGCAAAACTATCCGTTCTGACGATATCTGATCTTAAGCGAGTCAATTTACCTTCGGGCAAGTCAGGATATTTTTCAAATAGATAACGTGAGATATTGATTTCTAGGACAGCATCCCCCAAAAATTCCAATCTTTCATAGTCACCGATACCTAATTCTTTATGTTCATTGTCAAAAGAAGAATGAGTCATTGCTCTTTCGACTAATTTTTTATTGTCAAATTTAATTCCGTATTTTTCATCTAAAAATTCTAAGAATTTTGGATCTAACATAACGTGTCCCCTTTCCAATAATACTAATTATACTAAACTTTTTACTTAAATAATTCGTTGGATAAAAAAATAAGACCTCATGGCCTTATTTTTGATGTGATGAAATATAGCTGACTGCTTCGCCGACAGTCGTAATCTTCTCGGCATCGTCATCTGGAATCTCTGAACCGAAAGCATCTTCAAGTTCCAAAACAAATTCAACAAGGTCGATTGAATCAGCATCAAGATCCTTGGTGAAAGATGTTTCCTTAGTAATTGTCGATGGTTCTACTTCAAATTTATCTGCAATCAATGAAACGATTTTGTCAAAAACTTCTTGTTCTGTCATAGAGGTTCTCCCTTATTTTTCTTCTTGATCCATTTGTTCAAAATATTTATTTGCTTTATTAATAGTATCGTTAGATAACATATCATAAATTTGTTTAACAGTATAATAGACCGTTCTACTGTCAGCCGCACCGTGAGCTTTAATCACTGGTGACTTTAAACCGAGTAAAACAGCTCCACCAGCTTGCGAAGTATCAAACATTTTCTTCATACCTTTAAGCGATGGAGAAACGATAGCTGCACCCATTTTAGTAAAGATACCATTATTTAGCAAGGCATCTTTAAGCTGTTTCAACAAGATCGTAGCGGTTCCTTCAGTTGCCTTCAAAGCCGCATTTCCAGTAAAGCCATCAGTAACGATGACATCAGCTTTTCCAGCTAAGATATTATTCGATTCTAAATTACCAATAAAATTGATGCCCTTGGTCTCTTTTAATAGTTGATAAGTCTCTTTATGCAACTTATCGCCCTTGTCGTATTCAGCCCCATTATTCAACAAAGCAACTCGTGGATTGTCGATTTTTTTAACATCATGTGCATAAATCGACCCCATGATTGCCCACTGCTGTAAATAGGCGGGCTTAGCTTCAGCATTAGCGCCAACATCTAACATATTGACCCCGCGTGTTGAATTGGTAGCTGGCAAAGTTGGCATTAAAGCTGGTCTAGCAACTTGTTTGATTCGGCCAACGACAAAGATTCCAGCTGCTAATAAAGCACCTGTATTACCTAAAGAAAACAAAGCATCATTTTCGCCATCTTTAACTGACTTAGCTGCTAAAACCATTGAAGCATTCTTTTTCGAACGAATCGCTCTTACAGGTTCATCTGTTCCCAAAATTTGTTCGTCAGTATGAACGATTTTGATATTCTTATCATCTTTTAAATATTTTTTTATTTCTGATTCTTTACCATACAAAGTAAATTCTAAATCTGACCATTCATCGCGAGCTTTTTCAATTCCCTCAACGACTACTTGGGGAGCGTTATCTCCACCCATAGCGTCAACTGCTATTTTCATTTTATTTCCTCACCTATTTAGATTTAGCTTGAAAAAATCCAATATCTTAAGTGTATCCTTACAATTCAAAACGAGATACCAAAAAGCAAGATTTTTCCTTAATTATTCTTAAATTTAATCAAAGTTATTTAATTGATCGAACTCTTGTCCGATAAACGTTTTAAGTGCTTTGGTCTTTGGACTATTTAACAACTTCTTGTCAGTAAATAATCTCGTGGCCTCTTCTTGAGCAACTTCTAGTATATTAATATCATTGATTGGATTACCGACCTTAAATTCAGGCAAACCTGATTGCCGATTACCTAACAGATCTCCAGCACCACGCATCTTCAAATCCTCTTCGGCTAAGACGAAACCATCATTTGTCGAAGTCAAAATTTTCATCCGTTCCACCGCGGCTTCATTATTAGGATCTGCTATCAAGATACAATACGATTGCTTTTTTCCTCGTCCAACTCGACCACGCAATTGATGCAGTTGCGACAAACCAAATCGATTGGCATCATAAATTACCATTACCGAAGCATTGGGAACATCGACTCCAACTTCAATGACTGTGGTTGAAACCAAAATATCAATTTTTTTATCGCTAAAATCGTTCATGACGCTTTCTTTTTGATCATTTGGCATTTGTCCATGCAAGAGCCCAATTTGGTATTTATCGCCAAATAATTCCGTGAATTTGTCATAAATCAACTCAGCATTTTTTAAATCCATTTTTTCAGATTCCGAAATCAAGGGTGTAACCACATAAACCTGAGCACCAGTCGTTAATTCTTTTTCAACAAAATGATACATTTGTTCGACTTTTTGACTTCTAATCCAATATGTCTCAACTTTCTTACGTCCAGCTGGCAATTGGTCAATTCTTGAAACATCCATATCACCGTAAGTCGTGATAGCCAAGGTTCGAGGAATCGGTGTCGCTGTCATCGCTAAAACATCTGGATTATCGCCCTTTTCACGCATTGCTTTACGCTGATTAACCCCAAATCGATGTTGCTCATCAATTACAATCAAGCCCAGATTCTTAAAATCGACGCTATCTTGAATCAAAGCGTGGGTTCCAACAATAACATTCGTTTTGCCATTTTTAATATCGCCAGTAATAAAATCATGTTCTTTTTTTGTTTGCGAACCAGTCAATAATGCTGTTCGCATTTTTAAAGGCGTCAACAATTTACTAATTTTATCAAAGTGTTGCTGAGCTAAAATTTCAGTCGGCGCCATAATTGCAGCCTGATATCCGGCTGTCACTGAAGCTAGCATGGCAATGACTGAAACGATAGTTTTACCAGAACCAACATCACCTTGCAAGAGACGATTCATATGATGTTTTGATGCCATATCATTTAAAATTTCTTGAACGACTCGATTTTGAGCTTCAGTCAATTCAAAAGGTAACCCTTGAACAAATTTATCAATAAAGGTCTGATCATATTTTTCTTCGATGCCAATATTTTTTTGTTCATCTTCTAGTTTAATACTCTGTAAACCGCATTGGAATAAGAAAAACTCTCGAAACTTAGCACTTCTTCTGGCCGCATCGCTTTGTTCTTCACTCTTTGGAAAATGAACTCCAGAAACGATTTGACGATCATCTAACAATTTATATTTTTCACGCAAATAATCAGGAATGATGGTTTCAATTTCGTCAGCATATTTTTCATAAGCTGCTTTAATCAAATTGACCAAAGTTTTTTGATGAATACTCTTATTGACTGAATAAACTGAATCAATCGAGTCATCAGAATTGACATCAATGACCTTCATCCCCGTCAAAGACCGGCGGTTCTCATTCCATTTGCCATAAACAGCGGCTTCATTGCCAGTTTCAAATTTATCTTTCAACCAAGGTTGATTGAAAAAAGTCACCATAATTGATTCGTTCTCAACTAACAAGCGCACATTTAAACGAGTTTTCTTATAACCAAATCTAAACACCGCGGGATCACTAGCAACGACTCCTTTTAAGAGTATTTTTTCTTGATCAGCGGCTTGGTCTAATGACTTTGCCTCCATGTCCTCATAGCGAAAAGGAAAGTAGAACAACAAATCATAGACATTATTGATTCCTAGAGACTGAAGCGATTCTAATCTCTTTGGACCAACACCGGGCAAAACCGAGAGTGACACTTTTCTTAGATCCATACATTTTCCCTCCTTTTCTCTAAAAAGCTCTTAGAAAATAAAAAGACCATGACAAAACGAATCGTTTCATCACAGCCTCCTCCTTATTATTCAACCGAAACTAAGTATGGGTATACGGGTTGGTCACCTTGATGAATTTCAGTTTCTAAGTCTGAATATTTATCATCTAAGTAATCAGCAACTTTTTGTGCATCTTTCTTATCACCATCTTGACCCACCAAAATCGTAATAACTTCACTGTCTTCATCGATCATTTGATCGAGCATTTTTTCAGTACCATCAATGATGTCTTCATCATCAACTAAAATCTTGCCGTCAACGATGCCCATGTAATGACCTTTAGTAATCTTCAAACCGTCGATTTCAGTATCACGGATAGCTTGAGTGATTTGACCACTCTTAACCGTGTCCAATGAATCTTCCATGTTTTCTTCGTTTTCTTCTAGTTCAGCTTCAGGATTGAATGAAAGCATAGCTGTCATTCCTTGTGAAATTGTCTTAGAACCAACGATAGCAACTGGAATATCAACTAAATCAACCGCTTGTTTTGCAGCCATAATGATATTTCCATTATTTGGCAAGACCAAAGCACGCTTAGCATTAGATTTATTGATTGCATCAACAATATCATTCGTTGATGGATTCATTGTTTGACCACCACTGATAACGCTAGTTACGCCTAAACTCTCAAACAATTTAGTTAGACCTTCACCAGATGAAACTGCAATCACCGCATAATCAATTGGCTGTGCATTAGTTTCTGGAGTTACTGGCTCATCTTCATCAACGATTGTTTCGTGTTGCAATCTCATATTATCAATCTTGATTTTAGTTAAAGCACCATATTTTCGACCAGCTTCCCAAACTTTATAAGGATAGTTAGTGTGAACGTGGACTTTGACGACTTCATCATCAGAGACAACAATTAATGAATCACCAATTTTATCTAAATAATTGCGTAATGTATCATTATCGAATTTTTCATCAGTCGTAGCATCTTTACCCAATTCAACCATCATTTCAGTACAGAAACCATTTTTGATTTCATCGGTATTGAATTGACCTTGAACTGATTGATGATGCGTAGCATTGACCATCTCAGTCATATCTCTTTCATCAGGGATATATTCTTCGTCACTGGCCTTTTCGCCACTCAAGCCTTCTAAGAAGCCTTCATAGATAAAGACTAATCCTTGTCCACCTGAATCAACTACGCCAACTTCCTTTAAAACTGGAAGCAATGATGGAGTTTTCTCCAAACCGGCTTTAGAACCCTTAACAACTGCCTTCATCACTTCAACTAAATCGTTAGTCGTTTTAACTTTTTTCATTCCAGCTTCGGCACCAAAACGTGCGACTGTTAAGATAGTTCCTTCAACTGGTTTCATAACAGCCTTATAAGCCGTCTTGACCCCATCGTCAAAAGCTTTAGCTAAATCCATAGCCGTTAAGCTATCCTTTTTCTCGATACTTTTTGAAAAGCCACGGAAAATTTGTGATGTAATAACTCCAGAATTACCACGAGCACCCATCAAAACTCCCTTTGCCAGAGCTTTTCCCAAAGTACCGACGTGATCGCTTTCTGATTCATTAACAGCTTTAAAACCGCTTTGTATTGTCAAACTCATATTAGTTCCGGTATCGCCATCAGGAACCGGAAAGACGTTCAATGAGTTAACAAACTTAGCATTCTTTTCCAGTCTATGGGATGCAACTCGCACCATATCTGAAAATTCTTTTTTTGTAATTGTTTCTTTGCTCAAAAGTTTCCCCTCCAACCAGCTTTATCTATTCAATATCGTCCAAAACTTTAATTCCTTGAACGTAAACATTAACAGTGCCAGCTGGTGTACCAAGCATTGTTTCTAGGTTGTATTTTACTTTTTCTTTTAAATTTTTTGCTACTTCAGATATTTTAATGCCATATCCAACGATTATGTAGACATCAACGGCCAGTTTACCATCTTCTTGATGGATCACTATACCTCTAGAAAAATCTTCACGGTTCAAAATTGTATTCATGCCATCACGCAATTGATTCTTGCTTGCCATCCCTACGATACCGTAGATATCAGATGCAGCGCCACCAACGATTGTGGCAACAGTATTTGTTGAAACATCAATTTCACCATGTTTTGTTTTAATTGTAACTGCCATTTCTGGATCCTCCTATTCTTTGGACCTAAATCTATCATAAACAATAAAATTCTATCATAGCAACAATTCTAATTAAAGATTTAAACCACAGAAAAGCAGATTAATCCCTAATTATTCTATTGATTTAGGTTTCTAGTTATGGTAAATTAGTCAGGTGATATTTTAAAGAAAAAACATGTAGCCAAAGGAGGTCGGTCCCATGGCAAAAGATATTATTACAGGCCGTAAAACAGTGTTCGGTAACAAACGTTCACACGCTCTTAACCAGTCAAAACGTTCTTGGAAGCCAAACTTGCAAAAAGTTCGTATCATGGTTGATGGTAAGCCAAAACGTGTATGGGTTTCAGCTAGAGCATTGAAATCAGGAAAAGTTACTCGTGTATAATTATCACTTAATAATTTAAAAGAGACTAACACTTAAGTTGTTGGTCTCTTTTATTTTACAATAGTAGTAGATCAAGGAGGGATTTTTATGAAAATCACAATTGGCAATCAAAATAACACTGATGAACTGCTTTCTTCAGCTATCGTCAATGCTCGAGATGGCGACATAATCGAATTAATGCCTGGAGAATATTTTTCAAAAAATAATCCCTTTATTTGTACCGTTAGACGAAATATAACCATTGTCGGCAAATCAAATACTAAAGGTGCCGTTAAATTATATTGCAGCTTTACAATTGGCGCCGACTGCTTGGTAATTTTTAAAAATCTCACCATTAATTATACGGCAGATTCTGATAATACCCTATCTGCTTATGATGGAGCTAAGGTATACGGCAATAACATCACTATTGACCGCAATACTTCTGATGATTGGGATACAATCTATGGTCAAAATGCCTCCTTTTCATTTAAAGACTCCAATATTTTGACCGGTGCTAAAACTAAAGCCATTGGACTTTCGCTTGAGAACAGTCAATTATTTGCGGACAGTACTTTCTTTCAATTGTTGTTCCAAAAGAATTCGACCGTCTTTTTGAGAAATTCTTTTGTGGCTCATAAATTGGAATTAAGACGTCACTCACAATTATTCTTCAAGAATTTGACTGTCGATTCTACGAAAACTCTCAATAAAAATGATTTGGCTGTTAAAAGCTCTTCAGAAATGATTGGCCAAGATTTAATTTTTATTAGGAATTCTCCTCAAATCAGAATTCTCAAGAGCAGCTTTGCGGTGGATAACTTTGAACCGGAATCACAAAGAATCCATTTCAAATTTGATGAAGCATCTCGAATTTTAGTTGATGGCAGACGACCACCAACTGATTAAATATTAAAAGGCACTCACAATTTTTAAATTGCGAGTGCCTTTTTTGTTTCATACTTTAAATTATAATTTGTCTAAACTTTGAGCTAAATCAGAAATCAAATCCTTAGGATCTTCAATTCCAACTGATAGACGAACTAATTGATGCGTGATGCCAGCCTTTAATTGTTCTTCAGGCGAAAGTTCTGCATGAGTCATTTTATATGGCAACTCAATCAAACTCTCGACAGCCCCTAAACTGACTGCTAACTGAATCAATTTTGTCCCTTCAACAAACTTGGTTGTATCTAATCCTTCTTTTAACTCGAATGAGACAATCCCACCAAAGCCATCAGCCTCTTTTTGAGCTATTTCATGGTCTTTCGTGCCGCTGATGCCTGGATAGTAAATTTTTTCAATTTCTGGTCGTTTTTGAAGGAATTCGACGATTTTTTTAGCATTACTGAGGTGTCGATCCATTCTAACGGCTAATGTTTGAATCCCACGACGAACCAGATTGGAATCTTCCGGCGATAAAGTCGAACCGATACTGTTTTGATTGAAATAAATTCGATCAGCAATCGCTTTATCTTTTGCAACAGCTATACCGGCAATGACATCCGAATGGCCACTGAGATATTTAGTAGCCGAATGAATCACAATATCAGCTCCTAAATCTAAGGGACGTTGCAAGTAAGGCGATAAGAAAGTATTGTCAACAATCGTTAACAATTGATGCTTTTTGGCGACTGCTGCCGTTTTCTTGACACTTGTGACGTGTAACAGTGGATTGGTAAAACTCTCGAAATAAATTGCTCTAGTATTTGGTCTAATAGCCTGTTCAATTTCTGAAGGATTTTGTGTATCCACAGCAGTAAATTCAATTTGCCAGCGTTTAAAAAATTCATTGATGATTCTAAAAGTGCCACCGTAAATCTCTTTTCCAATAATCAAGTGGTCGCCAGGTTTAAAGATTGCTAAAACAGCGTGAATTGCTGCTGAACCAGATGAAAAGGCAAATCCTCCATAACCATCTTCTAATTGCGCCACTTGCTCCTCCAAGTAATTTCTAGTTGGATTACCTGAACGTTCATAATCATATTTCACATCAGCTTCCACCGATGGATAAATATAAGTTGAAGAGTTATAGATTGGGACATTGACCGCCCCTGTATTATTATCATCTTGTGGTTTTCCATGAACTAATTTCGTATCGAATTCTGTCATATTTTTCCTCCTTAATCGATTTACCAAAAACATCAAATTATCTCTCACACGCCTCTAATATTAACAATAATTTTATTTATAAGGTAAAATATTTGATTCATCCCTTTAACTACTAGTAGAATTATAATTATTGATTAATGAAGGAGTATGAATAATGAGTAAAATTATTGCAGTAATGGCAAACGATGTCGAGGATATCGAATATACATCCCCTGCCAAGGCTTTAACAGATGCAGGTAACGAAGTTACTTTAGTTGGTGCTAACGCTAATGAAAAATTAACTGGTAAGCACGGTACTGAATTTACAACTGACAAAGGTATCGATGACATCAAGGCTGACGATTACGATGCACTTTTGATTCCTGGTGGCTTCTCACCTGACAATCTACGTAGCGATGACCGTTTCGTAGAATTAGCTAAGAAGTTCATGTTGACTGACAAAGCCGTCTTCTCAATTTGCCACGGCCCACAATTGTTGATGCAAACAGGTCTCGTTAAAGGTAGAACTTTGACTTCATATGAAACAGTTCAAACAGACCTTTACTATGCTGGTGGAATCGTCAAAGACGAACCAGTTGTTATCGACCGTCATTTGATCACAAGTCGCACACCTGATGATTTGGATGCCTTCAACAAAGCTATCGTTAACGAATTAGCTTAATAAATTTTGAAAAAATGATTTAAAAGCTTTTACAAAAATGAGCAACCTACAAGCCAAAAGGTTTGGAAGTTGCTCATTTTTTATTTCTGAATAACTAAATTCTTAATGTTTTCAAACCTATTTATTCAAATATGAAATTGATTTATTAACGTCGACTTTAGTTCCATAATACTTTTTACTAATATATTTCTGAATTTCCTTATCGTGGTATAACTCGACTAATTTCTTGAAAGTGGGATTATTTTTATTCTTCTGCGCTGTCGCTAAAACATTAACATTTACTTTAGTGCTTTGGTCAATCTTTTCATGATAAATTGAATCCTGCAAGACGTGCAATCCCCCAGCAAGAGCGATACTGTTTCCGATTAAGACAACCGGTACGTCATTTAAAACACGTGGTCCTGTACCATCATCAATTTCTTTAAATTTCAAATTCTTCGGATTAGATTTAATATCTTTCATATCGCTAAAAGCATTGAAGCTTTTCTTTAATGTGACTAAACCAGCACTTTCCAGCAATTTCAAGGCTCTCGAAGTATTAGCCGGATCATTAGGAATTGCGAACGTTGTACCGTCAGGAATATCATTAATTTTTTTATATTTCTTTGAATAAATCCCCATTGGTTCCAAATAAGTCGTTCCAAGGGCTGCTAATTTACCCTTAGGATTTTGTTTGTTATAGGCCTCAAAGTATGAATACGACTGAAAAGCATTGACATCGACTTGACCATCGCTTGTGGCAGCATTTAATTGTGCTCCGTCAGAAATTACTTTAGTTTTAATCTTCAAATTTAGTTTTTTAGCTTGAGGACTTTTAGCAATATGTTCCCAAATCTGTAAATCTGAAGTATGCGAACCAATCGTGACCGTGCCTGTTTCTGAAGCTGCCTTCGATTGTTTGCCACAGCCGACCAATAAAATAATCGATAATGCTAAACCAATTACTAAAAATATCCTTTTTGAATTCTTCATCCCTAGTTTCCCCTTATATTCTGCTTTTTCAAAAATTTAATCGTGGTAGAAAAATTTGAAAAAAATGCGTCCCTACATCGTTAATCTACGATATAGGGACGCATTTTATGCGACATCACCCTATATTTTGTTCTCACAAAATATTTCAATAAATTCTATTATCTAGGATGACTCGCATCCTGTGCGTACTTTTGAATTTTATAAGTAAAAATCTTTAATTCATCGTCATGCCGCCAGTAACGTTGATTCCTTGTCCTGTCATATAATCTGACAGTGGACTAGCCAAAAACAACACTACGTTAGCGACATCTTGAGGAGTTCCAGTTCTTCCCAGTGGAACTTGACTATTGTCTTCTTTTTCAATGTCATCTGGTGATAACCCACGAATCTTTGCTCCATCTTTTCTTTCACGGTGCTTCATGGAAGTTTCGATGATTCCGGGACAGACAGCATTGACGTTGATTTGGTCTTTAGCAACTTCAATCGCTAAGGTCTTGGTCAAACTTAAAACGGCATGCTTTGAAGCTACATAGGCTGACATAGCTCGATAACCATTCTTACCGGCTTGTGAAGCAATCAAAACAACTTTTCCAGGACGTTTCTTTGCGACCATCAATTTGACGATATATTTGGTCACTAGATAAGTCCCACGAGTATTGACAGCAATTGTCTTATCGAAGTCAGAAGTTTTACTATCGACCAAATAGTCCATAGTTGAAATTCCGGCAACGTTTACCAAAATATTTGGAGTTAGATTTTGCGATTTCAATTGTTCAGCGAGATTCTGAACGCTTTTTTCATTGCTGACGTCTAACTTGATTTGATATTCTTGATCATTCTTCTGTTCCAATTGCGTGTTTTGGTAGGCTAAGTCAGCCGCTATCACAATTGCTTTCTCATCTTGGAAGGTTTCAACGACTTGTCGACCAATCCCTTGAAAACCACCTGTGACAAGAACAATTTCTTTTTCTAAGGATGTAAATAGACTCATTGTTCTACCTTCTTTTGACTAGATTACGTGACGTTCGTATGGGTCGTTAGAGATACCTTCGTCAAGAATCTTCTTTGACCATTCCTTAGCTGAGAATAGTGAGTGGTCACGATAATTACCACAGCTGTACTTGTCTGTTCCTTGAACGTCCTTCCATTCAACCTTATCGGCAATTTCTTCAAGTGAGCCTTTCAAAGCTTTGGCAACTTCGGTTGTTGAGTGTTCACCCCAAGTAATTAAGTGAAAACCTGTACGACAGCCAAATGGTGAACAGTCAATCACGCCATCTAATCTATCTCTAAGTAGTCCAGCTAGTAAATGCTCAATCGTATGTAAGCCAGCGGTAGGAATTGCATTTTCATTTGGTTGAACTAAACGCAAATCAAAGTTTGAAATAGCGTCGCCCTTTTCTCCATGTTCTTCAGTAATCAATCTAACGTAAGGTGCCTTTACTTTTGTGTGATCCAATGTAAAACTTTCAACTTTTGCCATAATTAATATCTCCTAAATTTTTATTTATCTAAATCTGAGATTGATTTATTAACCTCAATCTTTGTTCCGTAGTATTTCCTTTGAATATACTTTTGAATCTTCTTGTTGTGGTACAACTTAACAAGTTTTTGATAAGTTTTGTTGTTCTTATTCTTGTTGGCTGTTGCCAAGATGTTGATGTTATCTTGAGTGCTTTGGTCAACTTTTTCGTGATAAATCGAATCAGTCAAAACATGCAAACCACTTTCAAGAGCAACTGTGTTAGAAATCAAAACAACTGGCACATCATTCAAAACTCTTGGTCCGGTAGTATCATCGATTTCCTTGAATTTCAAATTCTTAGGATTAGCAGTGATATCTTTGGTATTGCCTAAAGCATTGAAATTCTTCTTCAAGGTAATCAAACCAGCTTTTTGCAATAACAATAAGTCACGTGATGTATTGGCTGGATTATTAGCGATAGCAATGGTCGTACCATCAGGAATATCGCTCACTTTCTTATATTTCTTTGAATAAATTCCTAAAGGTTCCAAGTAAGTTGTACCTAAAGCTGCTAATTTACCTTTAGGATTTTGCTTATTGTAAGCTTGGAAATAAGACCAGGATTGAAAGGCATTGACATCAACTTCACCTTCGGTAGTAGCTTTGTTTAATTGAGCTCCATCAGTAATCTCTTTGGTCTTGATATTCAAGCCTAAATCTTTAGCTTGTGGACTCTTAGCAATATGTTCCCAGATATTTAAGTCTGAGCCTTGCGAACCAATCACCACATTACCTTCCTCAGTTGCTTTAGCTTGTTTGCCACAGCCAACTAATAAGAACACCGATAATGCTAAAACGATTGAAAATAATATCCTTTTTGAATTCTTCATGATTCTCCCCCTCGATTGTTCTAATCAAACTCTAATTTTTCAGTTTGGCATCAGCCAAAACTCAAACATGTAAAGCCTCCTCGTTTGATGTGGTTTATTTAATTTCTATTGGTTAATTCCCACCAGCTTTTTTGTGGTATTTTTGTGGTAGTTCTTGGTTGGTAGGAATTGGTTTGGTGGTTGAATTGAAGTGCTTAAAATTAAGGAAATGGATTTTATGAAATATGATTCACGGGCGTCAGTTAGACGCCCCCGTTTGCGTTCTCTAAGTGGTGAAACCACTAAGAGAACGCAAAAATCGCCCCTACACTGCACACAAACTAACTCTGCAATGTAGGGACGATCACCGTGGTACCACCCTAATTCATATCTTGCTCATACAAGATACCTCAACGACACTAACATGTCCGGGATGATATCGCATCCTTGCGTACTTTGGCTTTCACCTCAGTAAGACTCCAAGCTCATCTTCAATCAACTTTCGTCCCGCCTTTTCACTAAATAGCGGTCACTATCTAAACTAATAATTGATCTACTCTTCTCTTCAACGCCTAATGAAATTAAATAAGTTTTAATCGTTTGATTGATGATAAATCTACGCCTATAAACTCATCTTGTCAATAATAATTCAAAAAAACTTTTAATTTTTTAATTAAGTAGTTTTATAGATAAATTTATTAGTTTCTCTATAAAAATAAATAAATCCATTTTGTTGGATCTAAGATTTTTAAAAAATTATCTAAAAAGTTTTTTTGAATGTTTTTTCTTCCCCGTTATTAAACGCCCCGCCAGTGTTTTAATTGTTGAAATTATTAAGCAAATAATTACATAACTAAAGAAAAATATTATATAGAATAATAGATTGCTCCCTCTCTCCATTTTTATCTTCTAGTAATGTTCTCTGTGTAATAATTATAAACACAGGACAAATTGTGAGGTTAACAATCCTCTATCATTATTTAAGTTCATGAAAATTTCACAGAGCAATTCTCTTATGAAATAAAAAAATAAGTATTTCATATCGAAAAAAATTAAACGATTATGAAATACTTATTTTTATTTTTTGTCTTTACTTTGGATGACAGCGACAATTCCACTTTCAAAGCTGAAATCAATCGTTCCTTTGACAAATTCATTACTGGCCCAACTGATTGGGTGACCAGCGCTGAAATCTTTTAATTTATATTTAGCATCGAACAAATTCAAATGCGTCACTGGTCCCAGGTTTACGAAAGCCACATACTGCATGCTATTTTCGTGATAAATCGTATAGCGACCGGGACGAAAGAATCTAATCGTATTCGTAGCTGCTTTAAAATACAATTTATCAAAAAAGTCTAAAAATCTTGGGTCATAGGGCAAGAACAAATTAACTAAAAAATGGTCAATTCTTCCGCCCGTGGCACCATAAACATAATATTCTTGAGGATTGAATTTTTCCCTAACTGCTAACAAACATAATTCTGAATCGGTATCATCTTTTTCTGGTGGAAATTTCTCAAAATCAGGTACGTTATCACGTAAGAGTTTTTGTTCCTTTTTCCCAATCGAGTCAAAATCGCCGATAACAATTTCTGGAATGATGCCGTTAGCCAAAAGATGCAAGCCTCCACGATCGGCACCAACCCATGGTCCAGGAATAGCTTTGATACTTTGGCTCAATTCATCAGGGTACTCACTTTCAGGACCGCCTAAGAGGATATTAACTCGTTTCATTATTCCTCTTTCTTTGCCAATTTCTTCAAGTTGTCGATCCTATCCTTCAGTCCATCTTGACCATTGAAAAGATATGAGCCGGCTACAAAAATATCTGCTCCTGCTTTGGAACATTTAGCAATTGTGTCAGCATTGATTCCACCATCAACTTCAATCTCAAAATCGTCGTCGGCTGCTGTTTGACGAAGTTGATCCAAACGTTGAATTTTCTTAATCATATTAGGAATAAATTTTTGACCGCCAAAGCCTGGATTAACTGTCATAACAAGAATCTGATCAATCACTGGGAATAACTCTTTAACTGTTTCTAAAGGCGTTCCCGGATTAACGACTACTCCAGCTTTAACGCCATAACTCTTGATTAAATCAATTGAACGGTAAATATGTTGCGTACTTTCAGCATGAACTAAAATCGTATCGGCACCAGCATCGACCATTGGTTTAACATATGCATCTGGATTTTCAATCATCATATGTACATCTAATGGTTTATCAGTGACTCTACACATCCCTTCGACCACGCTAGGACTAAAGGACATATTTGGAACAAAATGACCGTCCATAATATCAATATGGAATAAGTCTGCTCCAGCTTGTTCAGCTGCTTTCACGTCACGCTCTAAATTCATAATATCTGCAGATAAAATTGATGGTGCAATCTTTACTGTCATATAATTCAACTCCTCAATATCTTTTTTTGTACGAATTAATTTCGTTTAAAAAGTATAGATAATTGTCATAACGACTCTGCATTATCTTACCCTCGGCAAGTTCTTCTTTAACCTTACAATTTGGTTCATTAACATGACGACAGCCTCTAAATTGGCACTCGCCACTGTATCTCAAAAACTCAGGATATAACGTTGGTAACTCTTCTGGAGTGATTGTTTGTAAGTCAATCGATGAAAATCCGGGCGTATCAGCCACTAATCCGTCAAAAATATCGAATAGTGAAACTTGTCTAGTTGTATGTTTCCCACGATTCAAGGTTTGTGAGATTGCAGCTGTAGCTAGTCCCAAATCTTTATCAATATGATTCAACAAAGTTGATTTGCCAGCTCCTGATTGACCTGTAAAAACAGTCACTTTATTAGCAAAAGTTTGTTTGAGTTTATCGACCTGCTTTTCATTATAACTGTCTTGGTCATCAAATACTTGATATCCTGCCTCATGATAACCCGATAAAGTTTGTTTTAATTCTAAATATTGCTCATTTGTTAAGAGATCAGCCTTCGTTAAATAAATCAAAGGTGTAATCCCGTTATGCTCAATATTAAGCAAAATTTTATCTAATAAATTACTCGAAAAATTAGGCTCAGCTGATGAAGTAACCACGATTGCTTGATCGACATTAGCAATTGGTGGACGAACTAAACTGTTGTCACGAGGCAAAATTTCTAAAATATAGCCTAAATCGCCGGTGGCATCAAATTTAACTTTGTCGCCGACCAAAGGCTTAATCTTACGTTTTCTAAAATTGCCTCTGGCACGCGTGCGAATCAGTTCTTCACTTTCATCATCTAAGACATCATAAAATCCACTGATTGATTTTATAATTCTACCTGTTTTTTCCATACATCACCTATTTACTGAACCGCCTAGAACTGTCTTGTTATCACGTTCAACTACGTAGGATCCAGTTTGTCCATCTCTTAAATTGAAACTCAATGTTACTGGTGTATCTGCTGTTATCGTCATTGACTTATACGGCGTATTGATACTGTGGGTCGCATCAGAAATATAAATCGTCACTTCATTATCGCCATTGCTATCAAAAGGAACCGTGATTTCTTTATTTACCGTCGTCGTGCTTGACGAACTATTGCTATTATTGCTGTCATTACTGCTATTACTATCGCTGTCACTGTCGCTATCTTTATCGCTTGAATTAGACTTGCTTTCATCTTGGCCCTTAGAAATAACGACTGATAATGTGCCACCTTTAGCAATAGTACTATTTGCGGAAGGAGTTTGACTTATCAAGATTCCTTCCTCAGTTTCATCTGAATATTCATAAGAAGTACTCAAGGTCAAACCAGCTTCATCTGCATAATCTTGAATGCTCTTTAAATTATAACCCGTCAAATCACGTACTTTGACCATCTTCGGTTTGACGGTTTTAACTTTAGCTATCGTCAATGTCAAAGATTTATTCTTGGTAACGACTTTTTTGCCACCAGGAATACTTTGCTTAATAATTGTTCCTGCAGAATAATCATTCGTAGCTTTATATTTCAATTTGACTTTAAAACCACGTTTTTCCAAATTATCAGAAACGTCGTCATATTGTTTACCAACCAGCTTAGGGACTTTATAGTACTTAGCACCCAAGCTAACAACCAAATTAACTTTAGCGCCATTTTTCAATTTTAAACCTTTGACCGGAATTGATTTGATGACATGACCTGCTTCAATATCATCATCATTTTCTTTTGAAACATCGCCGGTCGACAGATTCGAGCTCTTCAACATGACTCCAGCTTGTTTGACTGTCAAATTATATAAATCAGGGACTGTCGTCTCTTGATTGCTTTTAATTACCATCGCTATCACAAACAATATCAATACTATTGGCACAAGTGACGCTAATAAAACAATCTTTCTCTTACGACTCATTTTCTTCTTGGGACGCTCTTCTTGCGAAGTAGATTCATCCTTTGATTCATCCAAAGGCTCCATTACTCGAGTTTCCTCTAAATCATTTATTGGAGTTGGGATAAATTTAGGTTCTTGGGAACGTTCTGGCATTAAACAAGTGCTAAGATCTTCACCCATTTCCTTGACCGATTGGTAACGTTGATCTGGGTCTTTAGCTGTTGCTTTTAAGACAACGTTTTCCAGCGGCTGGGGAATATTAGGATCAATTTTTTTCAAGTCAGGCATTTCTTCTTTAGAATGCTTCAATGCGACTGTTACGGCTGTGTCACCAGTAAAAGGTACATGCTTGGTCAATAATTCAAATAAAATTATTCCTAAAGCATAGATATCGGACAAAACGGTTGCTGAGCGTCCTTTGATTTGTTCTGGCGACATATAATGCACTGAACCTAAAAGCGAATTCGTACGCGTAATCGAACGTTCGCTTAAAGCTAGGGCTATTCCAAAATCAGACACTTTGACTTGTATCGGATCTTTTTTCTCTTCGACCAGAATATTTTCTGGTTTCAAATCACGATGAATAATTCCGTGCTCATGTGCATCTGAAACTGCCATACAAATTTGCTTCATTATATCGACAACTTCGTGATACGGAATTGGAAAATGCATCCGGATATATTTCTTCAAATTAGGTCCATCGACATATTCAATTACAATGTATTGCACTCCGTTGTCATTACCAACATCTAAAACATTTACTATGTTTGGATTCGAGAGACCACTAGTTGCCTTGGCTTCACGCCCAAATCTCCGTTTAACTGATTCGTCATCTTGAAGATCATATCGCAACGCTTTAACTGCTACTTTGCGATTTAACAGTGTGTCATTGGCTAAATAAACATTAGCCATTCCGCCTTCACCAAGTGTACCTAGAATCTCATAACGACCGCCTACTAGGTAACCTTTTTCCATCTAATGATTACCTCCGTTATCTTTTGTAGAAAAGAGTAAGGCGGTGATATTGTCTCTTCCACCAGCAGAGTTAGCTTTGTCAACTAACAGATGACATTTAGCTTCCAAACTTATTTTTTCTGAGAGAATCTTTTTAATCTCTGGTTCTGGTACCATGTTAGTCAAACCATCGGTACATAACAAAATAATAGCATTTTCTACTAAGTCGAAGTCTTTAACTCGCGGCTGTACAGTTTGAGAAACGCCTAATGTTTGAGTAATAATATTTTTCTGAGGATGGTTCTTAGCTTCCTCAGGACTGATCTGACCTGTCTCCAATAATTCGTGAACTAATGAATGATCGACGCTCAATTGCTTCAAATCGCCGTCAGTATAGATATAACATCTTGAATCACCGACATTTACGACCATCATTTTGCCACCAACAAAGAAAACGCCAACCATAGTGGTCCCCATTCCGCTCAAATCATCGAACTGATTCGAAACGGAAACGATTCTGTCATTTTCCTTACTCAATTCGCGAATGATCCATTCGCGAAGCTCATCGATGTTGTCTACTTCAGATTCTTCAAAGTTATGTCCTAAATGGGATACAGCCATATCAGAAGCAACGTCACCACCACGGTGTCCGCCCATACCATCAGCCACGATTCCAAAAACAATGCCCTTTTTGTTCTTAAAGACATTCACATAATCTTGATTGTTTTCTCTGAGTTTTCCAACATCAGTTAATAACGCATATTCCATCAGTTCCAACCTTACCTCTTTAATTTTTTCTAACGAATGTTGCTATAAAGAATCCGTCTGTAAAGTAATCGCTAGGTAATACCTTGAGCATACCATCTTTAACTGATTTATCCAGCACAGCTTCATGCTTAACTGGCTCTATCGCAAAATTATCATGCTTTGCTAAGAATTTCTTTACGACCATTTCGTTTTCTTCTTCATCAAAAGTACAAGTACTGAAAACTAATTTTCCATTCACTTCTAATAAATCAACTAAACTATCCAAAATTTGCAACTGTACTCTTTGTAAGTTTAAAAGATCTTCTTCTTGACGGAAGTATCTTAATTCAGGTTTTCTTCTAATCAAACCTAACCCAGAACAAGGAGCATCAACTAAAATTCGATCAAATTTTGTGTTGAGGACATCCTTGGCTTTTCGAGCATCGATTGCTCCGGTACTAATAATATCGCTATAACCCATTCTTTGGCTATTATCACGAATCAACTTAGTTTTGTGTTTGTGAATATCCAAAGCTGTAACTTCGCCATCTTTAATATAACTGGCAATATGAGTAGTCTTGCCACCAGGAGCAGCACAGGCATCTAGTACGTGACTGTCAGGCTTGATATCTAATGCTGGAGCAACCAACATTGAACTCTCATCTTGAATCGTATATAGTCCATCCCTAAATTCATCCGTATTGACCAAATTGCCGCCATCACAAACTAGTCCAACTGAAGAAATTTTACTTTGATGAACTTCAAATCCTTTATCATTTAAAATCTTTTTCAAATCCGCCACAGTTGTCTTATTAGTATTAACGCGAATCGAGACGCTGGAAGCTTGATTGATCGACTTCAAAATTTCTTTAGCTTTAGCTAAGCCTTGCTGCTCAATAAATTGACTTACTAACCAACGTGGCACGCTATATAAGCGACTTAAATCGTAAACTGAATTACTTTTTGGCAATTGTTTATAGCCATTACGTTGAAAATTACGTAAAACCGCGTTAACTAAATTACCGGCACCACGATTGGCTTTTACTTTAGCAATTTCAGTCGATTCATTTAAAACCGCATGAGCTGGAATTTTATCTAAGTAAACCAGTTGGTAAATCGCAGTTTGTAATAATAAATCTAGCCACAAGTCTAATTTCTTATCTTTCAAATATGGTTCCAATTGATATTCCAAAACATATTTATTTTGAATCACGCCATAAACAATATTTGTCATCAAACGACTATCAGCATCTGACAAATCGGCCTTATTTAAAATATTATTGATTTCGATATTTGAATAAGCTCTATTTTGAAAGATTCTAGTTAATGCTTCCACAGCTAATTCACGGGGATTATTTTTCATTGATAACTTGTTGTCCTTTTTCTAAGTTTTTGCCTAATCCGTTCATATAATTGGCAATATCCATTTCTTTTTTACCGGCTGGTTGAATCTTTTTAATTGAAACGCCATTTTTGTCACCTGCAACAATAATAAGTTTCTTCTTGCCCAAATCATAAACGGTTCCAACATCTTGGTCAGTATCGATGTCCACGACTTCAGTCTTGTATAACTTAGTCCGTTGACCATCTAACATTGTCCAAGCACCCGGATCAGGGCTTAAAGCTCTAATTTGGTTGAAAACTTGTTGTGCTGATTTAGTAAAATCAATTTTTTCTTGTTCTTTGGAGATATTGGGTGAGAAAACAACCTTATCTGGATCTTGTTTAATAGGCGTAATATCATTGCTTAAAATCTTAGGAATCGTATCTAGCAATAATTCACGACCAACAATAGCTAATTTTTCAAACAAACTGCCATTATCATCGTCTTTTGAAATTGGCAATTTTTCTTGACTGATAATATCGCCGGCATCCATTCCCTTGACCATGTACATAATGGTAATCCCTGTTTCCTTATCACCATTTAAGAGCGACCATTGGATTGGAGCGCCACCACGATATTTTGGCAAAAGTGAGCCATGCACATTGATTGCCGCAACTTTAGCTGAATTCAAAAAACTTGTAGGCAAGAATTGTCCGTAAGCAGCTGTGATAATCAAATCAGCCTTCAATTCTTTTAACTCTTCAACTTCTGGACTACCAGGCAATTTTGCTGGTTGATATAATTTAATATTCTCTTCTTCAGCAATTAATTTAACTGGACTCTTTTGAAGTTTTTGTTTGCGTCCAACTGGCTTATCTGGTTGCGTTACGGCCGCTATAACGTCATACCCTTCTTTAAGAAGTCCCCGAAGCACAGTAGCGGAAAATTCTGGTGTTCCTAAAAATATTACTTTTGTCATTCAATCACCCTCGCTTAATCAATATGTTGTGGTTCGTTATCAATTGCAATTGTATATCCTTGTTTAGCATCAGCTTGCGTTTCATTTAGAATTTCAAGCAATCGTTGATGTAAATTTGGCTCATGTTTATATTTTACAATAATTTGATAATAATATTTATTTTGTTTTCTTGAAATCATCGTCGGACTAGGTCCCAAAAGAATCGCATCCTTAGACAATGCCCCTTGGAGCTGCTTTTTTAACCAATAACTCTGTTTCAAAGTTTTTCCTTCATCTTGATTAGCAACACTAATCAAAGTCGTGAAATAGTATGGCGTGTAATTGGATTGATGACGGATAAACATTTCCTGTTTGAAAAATGTTTCGTAGTCTTGCTTGGCGGCATCCTTAATTGCATAGTGATCAGGATTAAACGTTTGAATTACTACTTTACCAGGCTTTTGAGCTCGACCGGCTCGACCACTGACCTGCGTTAAAAGTTGAAAGGTCCTCTCACTGGCTCGAAAATCTGCCAAACTCAAAGTCGTATCAGCATTGATTACTCCAACCAAGGTAACATCTGGAAAATCTAAGCCTTTAGCAATCATCTGCGTGCCCAACAAAATATCAGCTTGATGTTGGCCAAATTTGGCTAGAATTTTTGCATGAGCACCCTTTCTTCTAGTCGTATCGACATCCATTCGTAAAATTCTTGCTTCAGGAAACAAATCATTCAGTTGTTGTTCAATATTTTGTGTGCCAGTCCCATAAAAGCCAATCTTCTTGCTGCCACAATTGGGGCAAGAATTTGGTACGGGTTCTTCATGACCGCAATAATGACACTTCATTCGACGTAAATCTTTATGATAAGTCAGCGAAACATCACAATTGGGACACTTCAAAACAAATCCACATTCACGACACATCATGAATGATGAATAACCGCGACGATTTAACAAAACGATTGCTTGTTCATGCCGATTTAAAGTTTCTTGTAGATGTTCTTTTAAGGCTGGTGAAAAATCACCTTTAACTGCAGAATTTTCAGCATCCCGCATATCGACGATTTGTACATGTGGCAAATTTTGGTTATTGATTCTCTTGGTCATCCTAATCAAGTGATAAACGCCCTTTTGCGCTCTGGCTCTTGATTCTAGTGACGGAGTCGCACTTCCTAAGACCACTGGACATTTGTTGACTTGTGCTCGCCACAACGCTACGTCTCTTGCATGATATCTAGGATTATCGTCTTGTTTATAACTAGCCTCATGTTCCTCATCAATTATAATCAAACCGATTTTTTCTAAGGGAGCAAAAACGGCACTTCTAGCGCCAACAACCACTTTTACACGATGATTTTCAATCCGAGTCCATTCGTCATAACGCTCGCCACTAGATAAACCGCTATGTAGGACCGCCACTTGATCACCGAAACGACCAACCACTCGATTGACCATCTGTGGCGTTAAGGAAATTTCTGGAACTAGCATCAAAGCCGTTTTTCCCTTTTTAATAGCTTTTTCAATTGCCTGGAGATAAACTTCTGTCTTACCACTCCCTGTGACTCCTTCAATCAAGTAAGTCTGTGGGTCTTCTTTAACAATCGAGCTATTAATTTTATCGACGGCAGTTTTTTGTTCAGGAGTTAAATCTAAATTTGTAGTTTTCTTAGCATTTATTCCAACTGGTTTACGTAATTTAGTGACTTCAACTACTTTAACTAAATTATTTTTTTCAGCTGTCTTGATTGCTGCTCTTGAAATTCCATATTCTTTTTGCAAAACATTAAATTCGACTGGAAGATCTCCTAAATGGTTGGCTAAAAAGTCGAGCAATTTTATTTGTGCTTTAGCATTAGCACGTAATTTACTCTTTTGTTCATGGAGTTGAATCACATTCAAATCTGTCGTCACAGCCTGACGCTTTATTTGTAAAGCGTGATTTTCCACAACATATTGAATATCTACTTTTTTTGCCTTTCGTAGTTTATTAATTTTCCTGACAGTTTTTTCATCAGTTTGATTAGTTATCTCTAGAGTTTGGGCTCCATTTAGCAAATTTTCCACTTCAGAATCGTTTTTAGCATCATCTAATGGAATCACATATTCTTTATATTTAGCCCGCATTACGCTTGGCAACATAGTCTGTAAACAGGATATCTGAAAAGAATACGTCCGATCAGCTAGCCAATAAGATAAGTCCAACATTTCTTTAGATAAAACTGGCTTTAAATCGATCACACGTATAATAGGTTTTAATTTGCCTTGAAAGTCACTAGTATCTTTAACCTTCATGACAAATCCTTGTATTCTTCTTTTACCTCGACCAAATGGGACTTCCACCCTCATACCGGCAACAACTACATCTTCTAATGCTTCTGGTATCTGATATTCAAATGGTCGATTAGTTTGCATAGTAGGTACATCAACAATCACTTCAGCTACTGACATAAAAACCACCTATTTAAATTTTTCACTTAAGAATAAAAAAGCCCCCACTAATTCGAAAATCAGTGAAGGAATAATTTTATTCGTTTTCTTCTTTTTTCTCTTCTTCAACCTTTTCGGCTTCTTTTTCAAGAAGAATTGAATTAGGATCTATTTCAATCTTGTCATCAGCAATTTCCTCAAAAGCACGACCAACTGTTCTTGGTGATTCATACTTGTTCAATAATTCAATATCGCCAGCTTCTAATTGGTGAGCTCTCTTAGCAGCTAAAACTGCTAGTGAGTAACGAGAATCAACTCGATCTAAAAGTTTATCAATGGATGGATAAATAATCATAACTTATCAATCTCCTATTATTTTTTTATATTTATCAATTACACGTGGCACTCTTAAGTGTTCACTTCTAATTATACCTTCAATTTTTTCAACTGCATTAGGTATTTTATCATTAACGACGGCATAGTCATAGCTTGTCATCATTTGAATTTCTTTTTTGGCTTTTTCCATGCGCTTATCAATAGTCTTTTCATCATCAGTTCCACGATGAGTGATTCTATCTCTTAAGCTAGTCAAATCAGGTGGCGTAAGGAAAATAAACACGCCATCGGGCATCTTTTCACGGACTTGCATTGCACCATTAACTTCAATCTCCAATAAAACGTCAATTCCAGCATCTAGCTTTTGATTGACGTACTTTAAAGGAGTTCCATAGTAATGATCAACGTATTTAGCATATTCAAGCATTCCGCCATTTTTTATTTCTTCTTCAAATTCATCATTTGTTCGGAAATAATAATCGACTCCATCGACTTCTCCGGGACGCATTTGGCGAGTAGTCATCGAAACAGAATAATCAAATTTAATTGAAGAATTCTTTAACATTGCTTTGCGAACAGTTCCTTTACCTACTCCAGATGGACCTGATAAAACGATTAACATTCCCCTTGACATAATTAAAATATCCCTACTATCTATTTATAATATGTTATCTATCATGCAATAAATTCATATGTTTTTCAAGACTTTAGGCTTTTACATGATAAAAATTACTTAAGAAATAACAAAATAAAGTTGCTCTTTCGAACACAGGTTCGTATAATGTAAGTACAAACAAGTGTTCGGGGGCTTAAAAATGCAAGCAAGACAATTACGTAATCGTTTCACTGCAAATTTAATCAACAATACAACCAATTTTATTAATAACAATTTTGATTTTAACATCAAAACTGCACCCAAAATCAAAATAAAGCAAATGCCTTTAATGCAATTAGAAATTTTTGCAGAACAAAGTTTCCAAAAAAATTATTCTGTCGTTATTACAATGTTAAACGACAAACAAGTTCAAGGCAAATTTATTTCACAAGTTAATCAAAATAAATACGTTTTTCAGGTCAATTCCAAGCTTTTTAGCATCGTTTCGTTAAATTTAGTTAAGTCGATCAATTTAATCTAAGCGTTTTTGTTCGCCTTGAGCTAATTCCAACAATTCTTGGGCATGTTCTCTGGTTAAGTCAGTTACCTTAGTCCCTGCTAACATCAATGATATCTCTTCAATTCTTTGGTGATCGTTAAGTAATGAAACTTTTGTTTCAGTTTTATCCTTAACGGTCTCTTTTTTTATCTCAAATTGTAAGTCGCTCATTGCTGCCACTTGAGGCAAGTGCGTAATGCAAAGAACCTGCAATGATTGTGAAACTTTATAGATTTTATCGCCAATGGCTTGTGCAACACGGCCGCTGACACCAGTATCTATTTCATCAAAAACAATCGTTTCCACATTCATCTTTTCGGCAATAATTGCTTCGAAAGCTAAAATCACTCGAGAAAGCTCACCGCCAGAGGCAACTTTAACCAATGGCTTGTAGTCTTCACCAACATTAGTCTTCAAATCGAATTGAATTTGATCAATCCCATTATCAGCCAATGATTCATCACCGGAAACAAACGATACTCCAAATTTAGCATTAGGCATGTATAAATCTTTTAATTGATGATTAATCGATTTTTCCAAAGTCGTGGCTGTTTTATGACGCTTTTTCGATAAATCTTTTCCCAGATCAATCAATTCAGACTGCAATTTATCTATTTCAGAAGTTAATTTATCTTCAGTGTTGTCATCAATATCAATTTCTGACAGTTCTTGATGAGCTTTTTTACCAAAGTCGATTACTTCATCTAAGGTAGGACCATATTTCTTTTTCAAACTATCTAAAGTAATTAAACGCTTTTGAATATTATCCAAACGGCCTTCATCAAAATCTAAATTTTCTAATTGGTCGGAAATCGTCGCTGCATTATCTTGCAATTGATAATAAGCACCATTAACTGAATCATATAATTCTTTATAAGAATTATCATAATCCATAATATCTTCTAATTGATCACGAACATTACCTAAAGCGTCGACCACACCCACATTATTTTCAGACAAACCGCGATAGCTTTCTTGTAAAGCTGAACTGATTTTTTCAAAGTTAGCTAATTGATTTTTTTCATCTTCTAGCTGGTCATCTTCTCCAGCCTTTATTTGTGCACTGTCAATCTCTTCAATTTGAAATTTCAACATATCGATTCGTTGAGCCAAATTCTGAGAATTTTTTTGAATCGTGCGCAAGCGGCTGCGCTTTTCCTGATAATTGGTATAAATATTTTGATACTTGGCCAATTGCTTTTGAAATTTATCATCAGCAAAACGATCCAAAATATTAATATGATTTTCTTCATCAAGTAATTCTTGTTGTTGATTTTGACCATGAATCTCAACAAGGAATTGGCCCATTTGTCGTAAAACATTGGTCTTAACTAATTCATTATTGACCCGACAAACATTACGACCTTTGCGATTGATTTCTCGTTTGATAATGATTTGACGATCTTCATGAGCAATTCCGTATTCGTCCAATATAGCAAAAAGAGGACTACCTGATTTGACCTCAAATAGTCCTTGTACTTTTAATTGCTCCTGCCCTGTTCTAATAAAATCAATCGATGATCTACTTCCAACCAATAATCCTAAGGCATCGATAATAATTGACTTACCGGCACCAGTCTCACCAGTTAAAGCAGTCATCCCATCACGAAAATCAATCTGTAATTTATTGATGATTGCAAAATTATTGATTATTAGTTTTTTTAGCATTATTTCACCTATTTATTGAGATTTGAGTATGCTGCTTCCATTGTTTGTTCAATTGAAACACTATCTAGGATTTCGCCAGCTTGTTTCTCTTCTGGTTTTCTGATATGCATTAAAAATTCAATATTTCCTTCGCCACCCTTAATTGGTGAGAAGTCTAAACCGGAAACGATAAATCCGGCATTTTTAGCAAAACTAGTTATTTTTTCTAGAACCATTTGGTGAACTTTATGGTCGCGAACGATTCCATGTTTACCAACGTTTTCAGGCCCAGCCTCAAATTGGGGCTTAATCAAGCAAACAGCATCTGCACCCGGTAAAATGATGTTGAACATTGGTGGCAAAATTAGTTCCAAAGAAATAAATGAAACATCAGTCATCGCAAATTGTGGCAAGCCTTCTTGAAAATCTTCTGGTTTGCTGTATCTAAAGTTGACACGTTCCATAACGACAACTCGTTTATCTTGACGCAATTTCCAAGCTAATTGATTGTAACCAACATCCAAGGCATAGACCTTAGTAGCACCATTTTGTAAGGCGACATCAGTAAAGCCACCTGTGGAGGAACCAATATCAAGACAAATACGGTCGCTCAAATCAATATCAAACGACTTAATTGCCTTTTCTAGTTTGTAACCGCCACGGCTGACATATTTACTATGTGCATTCTTGGCCAAATGAAAAATAGTATCCGGATCAACTTTTTCACCCGGCTTGTCAAAGCGTAAATTGTCTTGATTATAAACTTCACCAGCCATCACGGAGCGCTTAGCTTGTTCTCTTGATTCAAATAAATTTTGTTCAACTAATAAAACATCAATTCTTTTTTTTGCCAATATGTGTCACCTATTCTTTAAAATAATCCAAAAAGTTTACCAATAAATTCTTATCGAATTTTTCTTCTTTTAAAACTGCGTTGAGTGCTTGCTTGATTAAATCGGCTAATTTATCTTCAGTGGCTTTTTTACCAATCAAATTTGGGAAAGTATTCTTATCAGCATCTTCACCATCATCAGCGTCATCTAAGTCATCTTTAAGCTGAAAAGCGAGACCAATGCTGTTGGCATACAAAACCAAATTCTTCGATAACTCGTGATCGGCGCAAAAAGCCCCGATAGTCACGGCAGCAACAATCAAATCGGCCGTCTTTTCTTGATGCAAAGTAGTCAAATCTTTCTCTGATAGCTTCTTATCTTCCATGGTGATATCAGTCATTTGGCCAGCAACCATTCCCATAGGACCGGCGTTGTGGGCCAAAATTCTAACAGCAGCCATACGTTTATCAGTATTTAAATTAGACTTAGCAATCCAATAAAAGGCTTGCGTCAACAGACCATCGCCTGCTAAGACAGCTGGACCGACTCCAAATTTCTTATGATTAGCTAATTTGCCACGACGATAATCGCTATCATCCATTTCAGGCAAATCATCGTGAATCAAAGAATAAGTATGAACTAATTCAATTGCTCCAGCAATATCAAAATAATCTGATAAATCTTCCAACTTGACGCCGGAAGAATAAGCAGTAGCTAAAAATAGCATTGGGCGAACTCTCTTGCCGCCTGCATTGAGCGAATACAGCATTGCTTCTCTTAATGTGTCTTGTTTGACCTCAGAATTTAGCTTATCATTCAAAAATTTATTGAAATCAGGTAAAACCTGTTCGCAAAACTCTGGAAACTTTTTAATTTGCATTACTAATCATTTCCTTCATCTTGATTGCTTTGATCATTTTTCACATCAATTTCTTGACCATCTTTAGTCATGATCTTAGTCACTGTCTGTTCAGCGTCACTAAGTGTTTTTTCAAGTTCTTTACTTAAAGTAACACCTTTTTTGAATTTTTCCATGGCCTCTTCTAAGGGAACATTCCCTGATTCAAGGTTGGTAACAATTGCCTCAAGATCAGCCAAATTTTCTTCAAATGTTTTCTTTTTCTCAGCCATTATTATCCTCACTTACTTCTTTGGTCATTAACTTGACACTACCATTTTTAACTTTTAGGTCAACTTCTTGATTGACCTGATAATCAGTCACGTCTTTTAAAACCTTACCCGCTTTATTGGTTGGAATTGCATAACCACGACTTAGAGTCTTCAAAGGACTTAAAGAATCAAGCGTTGCGACCTGACTATTAAATATATTACGATTTTTATTGATAACTTTATTTACATTATTGATTAAAATTTGATAGTAACGATTTACCTGATTGCCGTAACTATAAATTTTATCTCGAGGTGAAACTTGAACTAAACGATTAGCATCTTGAATCAATCTCGTTTTAGATTGATTCAAATTATTAGTAACGTTTTGACGCAATTTATCTTGCAAATAATCAACTTTTTGTAAGTAAACGTCATAGATTCGCTCTGGATGCTGCAAAAAGACGTTCTGAGACAATGAATCGACCCTTTGCTTGTCGTTATTAATAATATTCATTTGTGCCCTGTAAAGGCGTGTCTGCAAGTCCTGCAAATGAGTTATGACATCACTTAAAACAGGAGTTGCCAATTCTGCAGCAGCCGTAGGTGTAGCTGCACGTAAATCAGCCACCAAATCAGCAATCGTGGTATCAGTCTCATGTCCAACTGAACTAATAACAGGAATCTTGCTTTGCACGATTGCTTGAGCCACTATTTCTTCATTAAAAGGCCATAAGTCTTCAATTGAACCACCGCCACGACCAATGATAATCGTATCGTAATTGCCATCTTCATTGATTCGTTTTAATTGTTGCACGATTGTTCCAGCAGCTTCTTCACCTTGGACTACCGCTGGATATAAAACGATTTGTACGATTGGAAAACGTCTTGCAACAGTAGTCATAATATCATGGATGACTGCACCAGATTGACTCGTTACCACTGCGATTCGCTTAGGAAATTTAACGATTTCTTTTTTGGGCAAATCAAATACGCCCTGAGCAGCTAACTTTTTCTTTAACTGCTCATAAGCCGCATATAAAGCCCCCAAACCAACTGGTTCCATCGAATCAATATAGATTTGATAAGAGCCAGAGGGTTCATAAAGAGAAATTCTGCCTTGAACTAAGACTTGCATCCCCTCTTCAGGTTTAAATTTCACCTTTTCGAATTTACTTTTAAACATTATCGCTGAAATCTTGCTTTTATCATCTTTCAAAGAAAAATATTGGTGACCATTTTTCCTTAATCGAAAGTTAGATATTTCGCCCATTAAATAGACGTGTCCCAAATAAGGGTCCACGTCAAATTTTCTTTTTAAGTATTGGCTCAAAGCGGTAACTGTTAAATACTTATCACTATCCATTTGCCCTGCCTTCAGCTAATTCAATCACTTGGTCAACCAAAGCTGTGATTGTCATCGGACCAACGCCACCTGGAACAGGTGTAATCATTGAAACTTTATCGGAAACATCATCGAAATCAACGTCGCCACAAAGTTTTCCATTTTCATCACGATCCATTCCTACATCGACCACAATGGCTTGGTCTTTGACGTAGTCTTTTTTGATGAACTTAGCTTGACCAATGGCTACAACTAGCACATCAGCCTTACTTGTGATTTCTTTAAGGTTCTTAGTGTGAGAGTGCGTAATCGTAACAGTGGCATTACGATCAAGCATTAAAGCAGCCGTTGGCTTACCAACAATATTGCTACGACCAACGATCACAACATTTTTGCCATCAAGATCAACCTTATAGTGGTCGAGCATCATTAAAATACCTGAAGCTGTAGCTGGTTTTGTCAGAGGTGTACCAATCCAGAGATTTCCAACGCTGATAGGAGTAAAGCCATCAACGTCTTTTCTTGGATCAATTGCTTCAATTACCTTATCTTCATCAATATGATCTGGAACTGGTAATTGAACGATGAATCCATCAATATTTTTATCATGGTTCAGTTCATCGATTTTTGTTAACAATTCTTTTTCAGTTACATCTTGTTCAAAATGAATCAATTGAAAATTAATTCCCAATTTTTCAGCACGGCGTTTCTTATTACGAACATAAACAGCACTAGCACTGTTGTCACCAACTAAAATCACGGCTAGTCCAGGAGTAACGCCCTTAGCTTTCAATTCTTCAACTCGTTTTGTCATTGTTTCATCTAATGCTTGAGCTACTTTTTTACCTTCTAATAATTTCACACTAATCACCATAAAAAGGCTGGTAAATATACCAGCCCTTACCCTTCTACAAAATTAGATAAAATACCATTAACGAAGGACTTTGAGTCCTTATCTCCAAAATCGCTAGCTAAAACGATAGCTTCATCGATAGCTACTTTTCTTGGAACTTCCAAACTGTTTTCCATTTCAAATAACCCAACATGTAAAATTACGCGATCGATTTTGGACAGACGTTGGACTGTCCATTTATTCTTCAAATGAGCGGCAATTTCTTTATCAAGTTCATCTTGATGTTCAACTACACCTGAAACTAAAAAAGTTAAATAATCTGGTACCGCTTCATCAGCTAAATCGCATAATTGCATGGTAGAAGAAATAGCGTCTTGCGGAGCATCCTTAGTAGTCTCGATAGAAAATAGTGATTGAACTGCGAGTTCTCTGATTTTATGTCTACTTATCACTAGTTTTATTCCTTTTTATCTGTTGTTACACGTTCTATTTCGCCAGTTTCTTTTTTAGCGATCAATCCTACAACATGTACGTTAATTTCACTTAAATCTAAATCGGTCATGAATTCAAGTTGCTCAATGGCTGATTTTTGAATCTCCAATGATACTTTGGGAATTGATACGCCATAATCCAAATATACATATACATCTGCAGATATTTTGTCATCATTGAATGACACATCAACGCCCTTACCATGGTTGATTCTTCCGAAAAGTGAATCTATTCGACTAGAAATAGTTCCGCGCATTTCGTATACACCATCAACTTGATTTGTAGCAATCCCTAACAGGATTTCAATAACCTGATGTGATATTTCAACATTACCGTTTATTTTTCCACTATCTTGTTGTAGAGAAACATATTTTTGTTCAGCCATAAACTTATCTCCATAATCAGTTATTAATTAGCACGTGAAATGTAAGTACCATCTTGTGTATTAATTGTTAACATATCGCCTTCATTGACGAAGAATGGCACTTGCACAACAACACCGGTTTCCATAGTAGCTGGTTTTGAGCCACCTGATTGTGTGTCGCCCTTGATTGATGCTTGAGTTTCGACAACCTTGAGGTCAACAGTGTTTGGTACATCGACACCAATTGTTTCACCATTATACATCAAAACGCTAACTTCCATGTTTTCTTTCAAGTACTTCAATTGTTCTTGAATTTGTTCTGCTGGGATAGTCAACTGTTCGTATGTTGTTGTATCCATGAAGACGTGGTTTTCACCATCAGCATATAGATATTGCATCTTCTTGTTTTCGATGTTAGCTTTTTCAACTTTAGCAGTTGATCTAAAAGTCATTTCTTGAACGGCACCAGTTCTTAAGTTCTTTAACTTTGAACGAACAAAGGCGCTACCCTTACCAGGCTTAACATGCTGGAATTCTACAACACGCCAGATACCATCTTTTACTTCAATTGTTAATCCATTTTTAAAATCATTTACAGAAATTGACATTCTATTCTCCCTTAGTTCATAAAATTTGCCGATAGAACACTACACATTATCTTACCAATATTTTAGTACTAATGGCAATAACTCATACTTATTATATAGAAAAAAGAGGAACATTGTCCTCTTTTAATCAATATCTTAGTATACTGAAACTTTCTTTCCGTCTTTGCCAAGTCTTTCGAACTTAACAACGCCATCAGTAAGTGCGAACAATGTATCGTCGCCACCGCGACCAACATTAGCACCTGGGTGAATCTTTGTACCACGTTGTCTGTAAATAATTGAACCAGCAGTAATAGCTTGTCCATCAGCACGTTTAGCACCTAATCTACGACCAGCTGAGTCACGGCCGTTACTTGTTGATCCACCACCTTTATGGTGAGAGAAAAATTGTAAATTCATCTTAAGCATGAAGTTTACCTCCTAATCAAGATCTATTTTATTTTTTTGTACTTGAACTTCAATGTTTTTGGAATAACTGCCCTCAATATCTTTCAATATCCAAAATAAGTTATCCAATAACAAGGCAGTATCGTGTGATATCGCTTTGTCAAATTGGCAGCCGAGATGACCACCATTTACCTCATCCATGACAACCTGAGGTTTGGCCTTAGTAAGTTTTTCCAGATTATTGATTGTTCCAATCGTGACTGCCGAAACGGCGGCACAGACTAAATCTTGACCGTATGGCCCTGAGTCAGCATGCCCTTTAATTAAGAAAGAATCAATCTGTTGATCTGAATTCTGGTGAAAACTTGCCCTAATCATGATTAAGCCTTGATACTATCGATAAGTACCTTTGTATATGGTTGACGGTGACCTGTCTTTGTGTGTGAATGCTTCTTAGGTTTGTACTTGTAAGTAACAACTTTCTTTTCCTTACCTTGTTTTTCAACCTTACCAGAAACACTAGCACCTTCAACAACAGGGCTACCAACTTTAACAGACTTGCCGTCAGAAACTAAGATTACATCATCAAATGTAACTGCGTCCCCTTCTTTGACATCAAGCTTTTCAACATAAATTGAAGAATTTTCTTCAACCTTATATTGCTTACCACCAGTTTTAATAATTGCGTACATAAGCGTACACTCCTTTCTAAGACTCGCCAACTAGGTGCACATAGCTTAAACCTAATTTTGAGCGGTTGTAGATGCAATAGTGATTGCAACTTATAAAATATAGCAAATTTTGCTTGACTTTTCAACCGTTATAAGAACTTTTTTTAGTTTTCCAAACGAATTTTTTTAAACTCAAATATCCTAATCCAATAAATCCAACTAAGTTGATTAGAAGCAAAAGTATACTTATTAAATTATATCGTGAATGAATCTCAATAATATTTTTACCAGGATGCGTTCTTAATTGCAATGTTTGTCGTTTAGATGTCGTCACTTTTACAGACTCATTGTTCAAATGCACACGATAGCCATCATATCTTTGAATTGGCAAATCCAATTGAACTGATTTTGGATTGTAGTATTGAATCCAGTAGTCGCTTTTTTTCGTATAAAAAGTTACTTTTGTTTTTTTACCATTGGCTAAAAATTTTGGTTGGATTTGGCTCGCGTGATCGTGATAATCAAGTACAAACTTTTCATAATTTACATTTTCACTAGTACTTAACGTCTTTTTAAAGTTTAATTGTTGCGCCTGTTCAAAAACGAGAAGACTGAGGCCACTCACAAAAGCAATTACCAGCAAAAGTTTCCAAACGCTTGAGGTCTCTTGAAAAATCATAATAATTATTCGACTTACGATAATAGTCAAAAACAAATCCAGAATACCTAACAAAGCTGGATAAAGCCGGCTTACTTCGATTCCCGGAATTTTTAAGCGATAAAATAGGCTCAAAATCAATGGAATCATTTCTATCAGAATGATTTTATAACTGAAATTGCTCTTTAGAAAAATTAACAATAATAATAGAACTAATAAAATTAAAATTCCTAACAAAAGATATTGTTTCATCAACGATAAATTCAAGTTTTGGTACATAGTTACAAAATTAGGATTTTTAATTCCAGCTTGCCTAAACTTTGTTTGCCATTGTTTTAAGAACAGTGGCCCTATAAAACCAATTGTCGTCAAAAAAGTCATTCCTAAAAGTAATAATCCATTTAAAATCAATTGACCCCAATACTTCCAATGATGGGTCGTTTTAGAAAAAATCATTAGTGGGATTGCTAGGATAATTGTTAGCAAAACGGCAATTGCCATATATGGAGAAGTCCAAATCACCAACAGCATCCCCCAGGTCAACAAATGCCAGTCTTTATTCTTTAAAAAACAAAATAATCCGTAATAGACCATTGGCAAAAAGATCATGACTAAATAATTTTCGATTCGCTGTTCCAAAAAAACCTGAAAAAATCTATTCAAGGAAAAAGTATAAATGACTGATACTAATAACGATTCAAAGGTATCTTTTGAAAAACGTTTCATATAATAATAAGCGCTCACGAAAGTTAAAAAAGTTATCAGCGTTAAATAGGTTGCAAATCCATACGAAATATTGGTATTTAAAAAGATAAAACCAGACAAAATAGTCAGCCACGGGCTAAACAAGTTGATTTGGCTTCCGGAATGATTCCAATAATCAAAATTGATTGGCGAAGAAAAAATATTTTCCAGACTCTTCAGATGGGCAATATTAAAAATCATCGTGTCGCTGAAAGCAGCTTTTTGAAAAAACATAACACTATAAAAAATGCTTAACAATAAAAAAATAATCCCTAAAATTATTCTTTTCCATGAACGATTAGACATGGGATGACTCCCTTTTATTAATAATTTATAAAATTATTATACTAAAAAAGGATTGTGCTATACTACACAATCCTTTGATAATATTCATTTTTTTACTACACAGTTAATGTAGTCATAACTAGACGTCCTAAAATTAAGAAGAAAAAGACTGCTACAAATACTAATTTCCCCTGTCTAATGTTAAGTTTCGTTAAGACTTTCGTTATTAATATCAATGCAATGATTAGACCAACGCCGATTAAGACGCCCATTAAATTACTAATAATTGCTTCTTGCGTCAAAAACGCAGCAAAAACATCTATAAGAATGAAAGCAATTGTAATCATAAACGCAAACTTTCTTTTCAAAATTCGTCCACCTCTAAAATCCCAAGCATTAAAAACGCTTAAACTCAAAGCATAACCGTTTCATTGTAAGTTCTACTTATAATTTTTGCAAGGTACATTTTTATCGGTAACCTATAAACGTTCATGTGACAGTATTTATTTTTTTATAATTTGTAAGACTGCCATGGTAAATCATCTGGATAACGATGACCTATGATTGAAACACTCTTCAAATCATCTGAATCTAGCTCCAAAACTAATCGATCATTGTCGTACAAGGGCCATTCGTACTTGATATCTTCCACATATGGCTTACCAGTGGCGATAAAGTCTCGTAGAAGATTCAAGAAATTCCGGCGGTTCTTACGATAATCGATATTAATTTCAGTTTCTGGTGTATTTAAATAACGAATAACTCCACCGTGCTGTCCTTCATATACCCTAGCTAAATTACAATAAACCTCTGCATCGCTTCTTTGGGTCAATAGTTCAGCTAATCGTCTGCCTGGCAAAGTATACATCGCCATTCCAAGCATTTTGACAAATTCATTTTTAGAATATGGTTCTTTAATCAAAGACTGCTTTAAAATGCCAGCATTTTCACCAAATAAATCGACCATCACCTCATTTTCCAAATGATTGATATTCATCTTCCGATATGCACCTAATTCATTAGTACCGGCGGAAATGATTGTCTTAAAATGTGTCCTCTTGACACGCTGAATCAATTTATCTTGCCAATCGCTTGAAATTAAATCATCATCAATGACTGGTCCGAACCAATTAGTTGAGATATGAGTCCCTAAGGTATGCTCCTGTACTAATTGTAGTCCATCATCTGTCAAATTGAAAAGGTCCTGAGTCGATTTTATATTATTGTCTCGACAAATATTTTCTGTAACCTTTTTAGCTGTTTGTAAATCTCTGATTGTTTGAACTCCACCAGAAAAGACAATTATTTTTTTTACCCAATCTAAAAGGTTTGAATTCGAAGACATTAAAGCACTAACTGATTTTGCCCCAGCTGATAAACCTACTAAAGTAAGATTCTTGATATCGCCACCGAAACTTTTGGCATTGTCGATGACCCACTGAATCGCCATCAATTGGTCAGATAATCCAACATTAGTATCTCCGCCTTCGACTTTACTCCAGCCGAAGAGTCCTAAACGATAATTTGGAACCACGTGAACGACTGACTCGTGGTCAAGCCAAGACATCTGTTTACTGTGATTTCCACCTCTTAAGAATCCTCCACCATACAATTCAATAACAATTGGATATTTTCCTTCTATATCAGGGGTACAAATATCAAGATTCAAACAATTTTCGCCGAAGCGTAATTTATTCGACTGATCCAAAGCTTCATCTTGCATTGGTTGAACGCCATGGTGTACGGCATAATGAAGCTTATTTACTTCATTTGGTCCAAATTTTGCTAGAGAAAATTCTTCAGCTCGTTTAAATCTCCGACCATAACCAAAAGGAATTCCTAGAAAATCAATGTGATCATGGTCAACGGTTCCGTGATAAGTACCTGTGGTAGTTTTTATTATCTTCTTCATTAATAAACCCCCAATGAACAAAATACCGATTTAGTTAACATTTTAAACTAATAATAATAATGTACAAGATTTTCATGTAATCAGTCTAACAATAAACTTATATGTAAAATATTCTCAATTTTCCTTGTCTAGTTAAATAGTCTTGTATATAATTTCAAAGATATGTTTTTTAAGGGAGAGAAATATATGGTATTAACAGACGCTCAAAAGCGTGCCAATGAAAAATGGCACAAGAACCACCGTGATCGCGCAAACTATATTGCAATGCGTTCATCGGCTCGAAGCTTCATCAGAAAAAAGTCAACACTAGATGATTTAATCGAACTTCAAAACATTATTGAAGATCGTCGGAAAGAATTATCTGCAGATCCAGAGTAATCAAATTTAATTAAAATATATAGTCATATTTGATTCAAAAATCTTTTTTGCCGAAATAAGAGCTATTTTTATGTCAAATGTAATAATTTTGTTATAATATTGTCATAGATAGGGGAAACGGAAGCCTTATCTTAAACGCAAAAGTCCAGAAGCTGATGACGTAAAAAGCTGCAATTATTTCGGAGATGAAGATTATGAAATTGACAAATTGGATCAAATCATTATTAAAAGCCGAAAAAAACGAGACTTCCACTCATGATAGAGAAGTACTATCCGAACTAGAAGCCGAGAACAAGGCTTTTATCTTTGGCAAATGACGCAATTTTAGTAAATTATTATAAGGGTCGGTCCGCTTAATTTTAAGTGGACCTTTTATTTTATCTTAACTAAGATTTTTTTAATTTATATTGAAATTTACATTGACATAAATAGAACCTTTTCACTATAATAGTAAAAGTGATGTCACAGTGGCTCAGTTGGATAGAGCAACGGTCTTCTAAACCGTAGGTCGTGAGTTCGAATCTCACCTGTGACATTTTTTTATATCATTTAGCCACTAGATGCCTGTCTAGTGGCTTTTTTTATTTTCTAAATCAAAATTCATGACGGCGAATTTTATAATCAAGTTAGCCACTTTCAATAAAATTCCAAAATAAAAACACCAAGACGAAAAAATCAGGTATCATTGGAGTTCTCCACAAACAATGAAAGAGGTTTTTCGTCTTGATGCAAGA
>NZ_VDFO01000080.1:0-1942 GCF_009600995.1 Companilactobacillus halodurans
TTATGGGGTCAAGCTGACACAGCTTGCAGGTTTGGGCAGCGCCCATGGTTTTATTCGTGTGGGATATAAATTTGAAAATCAGGGGGCGAGGGAGCGAATTTTGCGACCGTACTACGACCCCCCTTTTAAGTGCCGAGTGCTAATTTTGGTTAAAAATGGTCTTCAAGCCTTTAATATCAATGGTTACAGAGTTTTAAATCTCGGCGAGTTTTCGGCGAGTTTTTAGCGAGTTTTTAGCGAAATAGAGATTTATAGCATATATTATTGACAATAATGTTGCAAAAAAGCATAATAATGGTGTACTTAAATTTGATTTGGTTTGGAGTAAAAATATGGCTACAAATAAAAAAAGAATTACGGTCAGTCTAACCGAAGATCAGTATTTCACTTTGGAAAATCTTGCGAAAGAAAAGGGTTTTTCTAAGTCTGCAATTTTAGCTTTAGCTTTAGAAAATTATTCAAGAAAGGAATTAGAACAAAAAAAATAAGCGAAAACTCGGCTTGGGCAAGACGATAGTTTCCGCTAAACATTGTTGTTCTATCAAGGCTATTTTACCATTATGGCAAAAGACAAATCAAGATACTTCACCTTTTTGTTATATCCTGAATCTATTCCAGAAGATTGGAAATCGAAATTAGAATTAATTGGTGTTCCAATTGCTATTAGTCCATTTCATGATATGGATGAAAAAACTGATAAATCAAAATGGACACCTGATGATGTCATACGAAATGGCAAGCACTATAAAAAGCCGCATTATCATGTTGTCTATGTGGCTAAAAACCCAGTTACTGCTGATAGTGTGCGGTACAAGATTAAACAGCTTCTAGGTGATCGGAGTATCGCTAAAGTGCAAATAGTCATCAGAAGTATGGCAAGCATGTATTCATACCTTACACATGAGTCTAAAGATGCTATTGAGAAGAAAAAACATAAATATAATAAAAAAGATATTACGCTGATAAATAATTTTGATATTGATAGATATATATCGCTTGATGTGGAAGACAAAGACGACATGCTGAATGATGTTTGTGATTTGATTGATGACCATAATTTGGCAAATATGCGTGAATTGAGACGCTTTTTAAAAGCTCATGGTTCAGAATATGGCATGCCTAGTATCAAGGTCGTTAATTCGGTTTTACGTGCTCATACTGGACTGATAAGACTATATTTCGATGCTGTTTATCAGGAACGCAAGTATGGCAGAGGAGACATAGACAAAGAAACTGGCGAGATACAAGATTGATTAGTGAATAAAAAGTGGGTGCTCAATTCGAGCACCTTTTTTTGTTGTCGGCTAGCCGACTTCTGATACAGGAAATTTAGCACAAACACCATCAATTTTAATTGTGGTGTGTAAGTGCGCATTGCTTTAAAAATAGCAATGAAAAAATCAAAAGAAAATGTTAAAGGCGCACTTACACGTCATCAAAGATGACGTTGCGCTAAAACCAGTAAAACCTGTATCAGATTTCGCTTCGCTCAAACAAAACTGACTTGCGTCAGTTGAAACATTCAAAGCAGTTAAAGTCCAGTCGCTAGCCTCCTTCGGACTTTAACTGCTTTGAATGTTGGCTTTAAATGGCTCTAATTTGCTCTCTAAGCCATTTTAGCTGTTAAATGCATAATTAGCTGTCTGTCAACGGTAAATCGACGTAGAACGGCTTTTAGCCGTTCTAGGAGGCTTTAAGGAGTTGATAGACTCACTAGACCAAGACACTTTTGCGCATGCAAAGAAAAGCACACCTGCTTTTTTTGCCTGCCTCACGGCGAGTGCGGGGTGAGTTTGAGCGGGAGCACCCGCTCATTTATGGGGTCAAGCTGACACAGCTTGCAGGTTTGGGCAGCGCCCATGGTTTTATTCGTGTGGGATATAAATTTGAAAATCAGGGGGCGAGGGAGCGAATTTTGCGACCGTACTACGACCCCCCTTTT
>NZ_VDFO01000081.1:0-1603 GCF_009600995.1 Companilactobacillus halodurans
AGTCTCTGAAGCGGATCCACCGAGGGTTCAAAGGACTCCAGGACACCTTGGAAGCATCATTTATTTAAGTTAGATACATATTATATGTACGAAGACATTTCATTTACACAAGATTCTGGACGCTACCTTTCTTTAATCTATTACATGTAAATATGTATTTGCAAGGCGGAATTTACCTTTTATTGTTTTTTATTAGTCAATTTGTAAATTTCCCATATTTCTTAGCACAAACTTTCACTTGGACCATATGCTTTTATATGGGTTATTTAATTAATAATATCAAGATAGAAAATAGGGGCAAGAAAATTCTATTAATTGCTTTTATTGTTATATTTTTTATAGGAATCGTGCAACAATATTTTGCTGGTGGTAATTGGTATAACACCAACTTATTAACAAAAAGTAATTTTTTGACAAAACTTACATCAATACCACTTATATTGTATTTATTCTCAAGATTGCCCAAAAATAAGCTTTTTAAATATTTTGAGAAGTATGGAAAATATTCATTAATTATTTATCTTGTTCATGCACCCAGCACCTCAATACTCAGAGTTATACTAATTAAATTAGGAATAAGCAACTATTTTCTTTTAGTATTCTTAATAACTGTTATTACTTGGTACGTGTGTTTATTTGTGTGTTTATTAGCTAAGAAATTCACAATTTTCAATTTCTTATTTTGGCCTTATAAGTATCTAAACTTTCACCAACGAAGCATCTACAGATAAAGTTGATTCCGATATGAAATAGCAATTTATAGCTGGCCCTTAGTTGGGCCTTCATGCGAGCGTAGTTCAATGGTAGAACGGTTCCTTTAATTCAAGCATAACCTACTTTTCGATGCAGGTTCGATTCCTGCCACTCGCATTGACCAGTCAGGATGTCATGAAAAGCTAAGGGTCGGGATTACTTATAATTTATTTCTCATTACTGAGAAATAAATTAGGTAGCGTCAAGAATCTTGTGTAAATGAAATGCCTTCGTACATATAATATGTATCTAACTTAAATAAATTATGCTTCCAAGGTGTCCTGGAGTCCTTTGAAAGGGATTTTTTATTTGTCTAAAAATAATCAAAAAAATCATTGCATGGTAGATTGCAAATTTAATTCAATTATTTTTATACAAAAAAACGCTAGTCAATTAAGACTGGCGAGCAAGTTTACTCCCACATAATTTGTTTGTACGGATGGTCCGAAAATGGTCCGGTTTATATAAAGTCTATCGGTATACATCGTAATAAAGTGTTTCTAAAAAGACTATAAAACGGGTATTTTAAAAGTTATCGTAATTCATAGTTGTTTATTTTTGTTCCCAATATGCCCAATATTGAGTGTTTCACAAATTGAATATTTCATTATCGATAAGCGAAAAAGTAGGGGGCGTTAATCATTTGATTAACGCCTTTTTTCATTTTCAAACTAAAAAGGTACGACATAGACCCATGAAAGTCTATATCGTACCTTTTTATAATTTAGGCTGTACGATAAATAAAGTTGATAGGTATTTTGCCATCAACTTTATTTTTGTATACCATTTATTAGTAATAACCATTTAAGAACACCAAAAAAGGACACCATTCATGCCCTTTAGATGTTCG
>NZ_VDFO01000082.1:0-1512 GCF_009600995.1 Companilactobacillus halodurans
GTTAAACTACAAAACTCCACGGGAACTATTCACTAGTTTCTGTGGAGTTTAGAAATGTACTTTTCTGGTACTGATATATTTCGTATTTATTTTTGGACAAGTGGCTAACTTGTTCTTGTAATTTTCGCAAAATTCATGACCCACAAAAATCCCACATTATTTCAATTAAGACCAATTTTGATACAATTCGTAACTATAAAAATATTAAAGTAAGTTTTACATCTTTTTTCATTTTGTTATTGCAAGTTAAGTTTCTTTTCTCTATAATAGTACGAGTGATGTCACAGTGGCTCAGTTGGATAGAGCAACGGTCTTCTAAACCGTAGGTCGTGAGTTCGAATCTCACCTGTGACATAATTAAATCATTTTAAATTTTAAAATAATCCGTAAGTGCTTATATACAGCATTTAAGGATTATTTTTTTATTTCATGAACTCTAAGTATTCTAAATAATTTAATAGCTTACTCTACCGTGCCCACATAATTTATGCCGGAACGACAATCACATCAGTATCAACGATACCAAATTGATGTCGCATTTGTGCTTCAATCTTTTCACATAGCCAAAAGCTATCTTGCACTTCCATATGCGCTTCGACTGAAATCGTAACATCGAGCGTGACAATATTTCCGCTATAATGGGCATTGATTTCCTCAACGCCATTAACTTGAGGAATTTTCTCGATTGCCATTTTGAATTGTGCTTCAGCTTGTGGATCAAAATAATCAGCCAAATTCAGACTACTATCTCGAAAAATTTTGACACCTGCAAACAAAATAAACAAGCCAACAATAATACTGGAAACTCCATCCAGCCACGTGACTCTAAACAACAAAGCTCCTCCAATCGCAATCATCGTTCCTAAACTAGTTAAAGCATCGCTAAAACTATCTTTAGAGGCAGCAACTAAAGCCGCGTTTTGTAACTTCAAACCGGAAGTTTTATTAAACCACCAGACTAATAACATAATCAACATAGCAATTCCCGCACCAACCAACGTGATTGGTTGTGGAATGGCTTTAATATCTTCCTGAAACAGACCCTTGAATCCAGAATAAACAACATTGATTGAGATAGCCATCATTACTAATCCCGTTATCATAGTATAAATCGTCTCATAGTGAAAGCGAATCAGCTGCAATTTTTGACCATTGTTTTGAAGATCATCTGGCAATGGCTGCCCCATCACATCATCGTCATTAATATCTCGAGCAATAAAATTTCCAGTCAGCAATAAAACTGCCGAAACGATACCAGATAAATTATTTAAAGCATCAGCTCGTAAAGTCTGGGAATGGCCAATTTTAGCCAGATAAAACTCAATTAAAGAAATAACCAAATAGGCTGCGACATTGAATAGTAGGTATTGTGAGACTTTACGTAATTTTTTGGCTGTACGATAAATAAAGTTGATAGGTATTTTGCCATCAACTTTATTTTTGTATACCATTTATTAGTAATAACCATTTAAGAACACCAAAAAAGGACACCATTCATGCCCTTTAGATGTT
>NZ_VDFO01000083.1:0-1506 GCF_009600995.1 Companilactobacillus halodurans
CCAGCACCGGGCAGGCGTCAGCCCATATACGTCATCTTACGATTTAGCATAGACCTGTGTTTTTGATAAACAGTTGTTTGGGCCTATTCACTGCGGCTGGCTGTTACACCAGCACCCCTTCTCCCGAAGTTACGGGGTCATTTTGCCGAGTTCCTTAACGAGAGTTCACTCGCTGACCTTAGGATACTCTCCTCGACTACCTGTGTCGGTTTGCGGTACGGGTAGTTTATTTCTAACTAGGAACTTTTCTCGGCAGTGTGAGTTACTGTGCTTCGTTACTAAAATTTCACTCCCCATCACAGCTTGTCCTTAAAGAGCTAAGCATTTGACTCAACTCAAGACTTACTGCTTGGACGCGCATATCCATCAGCGCGCACACATCATCCTCCTGCGTTCTTCCATCGTTCAAACAAAATAAACTAGTACAGGAATATCAACCTGTTATCCATCGATTACACCTCTCGGTCTCATCTTAGGCCCCGACTAACCCTGGGAGGACGAGCCTTCCCCAGGAAACCTTAGTCTTGCGGCCGACCAGATTCTCACTGGTCTTTCGTTACTCATACCGGCATTCTCACTTCTAAGAACTCCACTGCTCCTCACGGTACAGCTTCAATGCTCTTACAACGCTCTCCTACCACGTGTCTTACGACACATCCACAGTTTCGGTATCATGCTTAGCCCCGGTACATTTTCGGCGCAGAATCACTCGACTAGTGAGCTATTACGCACTCTTTGAATGAATGGCTGCTTCTGAGCCAACATCCTAGTTGTCTATGCGTTTCCACATCCTTTTCCACTTAGCATGAATTTTGGGACCTTAACTGGTGATCTGGGCTGTTTCCCTTTCGACGGTGGATCTTATCACTCATCGTCTGACTCCCGGGTATAGATCAATGGTATTCGGAGTTTATCTGAATTCAGTAACCCAAGACGGGCCCCTAGTCCAAACAGTGCTCTACCTCCACGATCCTAATCCCCGAGGCTAACCCTAAAGCTATTTCGGAGAGAACCAGCTATCTCCAAGTTCGTTTGGAATTTCACCGCTACCCACAACTCATCTCAGCATTTTTCAACATACACGAGTTCGGTCCTCCAATGCGTTTTACCGCATCTTCAACCTGGTCATGGGTAGGTCACTTGGTTTCGGGTCTACGTCAACATACTTAGTCGCCCTATTCAGACTCGCTTTCGCTCCGGCTCCGACTTTTCATCTTAACCTTGCATGTTAACGTAACTCGCCGGTTCATTCTACAAAAGGCACGCCATCACCCATAAACGGGCTCTGACTACTTGTAGGCACACGGTTTCAGGATCTATTTCACTCCCCTTCCGGGGTTCTTTTCACCTTTCCCTCACGGTACTGGTTCACTATCGATCACTAGGGAGTATTTAGCCTTGGGAGATGGTCCTCCCAGATTCCGACGGAGTTTCTCGTGTTCCGCCGTACTCAGGATACTGAATGGAGTGGGTCGGATTTCGTTTACGAGGCTTTCACTCTCTTTG
>NZ_VDFO01000084.1:0-1437 GCF_009600995.1 Companilactobacillus halodurans
TGAAGTGAACCCCATTAATTGGAGTTTATTTTAGGCAATCAGTTGGTCGGAAAGATTCCGGTATTCTACCGGTGTCTTTCCGGCCAATTTTGTCCTTATCCTTTTGTTGTTATAGTAATATACATATTCCTCAATGCCTTTTCTTAAATCTTCATATGTTTCATAATCAAAATTATGTGTCGTTCCTATCTTTAAAATATGAAACACACTTTCAGCTACCGCATTATCTAAGCATGTCGCTTTGCGACTCATGCTTTGGATGATGCGGTTTTTCTTTAAACTTTGTACATATACGTTATTTTGGTAATGGAATCCTTGATCTGAATGGATCATCATTCTGTAGTTTAGTTGTGGCCGCATAGCTATTAATTCTTCTAAAGGCTTCATTACAAAGTTCATATCTGCTTTTAATCCAATATTCCAAGTAATGATTTCACCACTGTATATATCGATAAATGCAGTAAAATATGCTCGTTCTTCTCTTGTTTCATTCCCCCAACGAACCTCAGTGACATCTGTTACTATTTTTTGAAAAGGTCTGTCAGTTTTAAATCTACGGTTCAAAATATTTTTAGCCACTTTGCCAACTGAACCTTTATAAGTATTCAATTTTCTGGTTTTTCGTTCATAGGCATGACAAAGTAGATCATTCTTTCTCATGATTCTTAGAACAGCCTTATGGTTTACAATGATTCCCATATTTCTAAGAGCAGATGTAACAGTTCGATATCCGTAATCGATATTCTTTTCACGAATATCTTTTATCTTTTGAACGAGCTCTTCTGATTTTCTATTACGACCATAGATATGATTATGGGAGTAATGATAACTACTACTAGACATTCCAACTACTTCCAAAATAATTGAAAGTCTTATTTTCAATTCAAGCCTTAACTCACTTATTATCTGTGCTTTTTGTTGGTTGGTGATTTCGGATTCTTTTGAGTTAAGGCTTTTAATTTTTCCAAGTAAGCTACCTTGACCCTTAATCGTTCGTTTTCAGCTTCTAATTCTTTTAATTTTCTATCTTTATTATTTTCAGACATAATATCAAACCGTCCTATTTGTGGTTTAAGACGTCCAGATATTAATGATTTCTCCCACTGCCAAATGGTTGCTGGTGCCTTGATATCAAAGTGCTTAGCAGTTGAAGGATAAGATTCACTATTATCTATTCGCCAAGTAATTACCATAATTTTAAACGAATAGTCATGAATTGTCCTCCCATTTCTGAAAGGAATTAATCCATCAACGCCAAAGCGTTGATATGCATACATCCATTGATAAATAGTTGCCGTTCCTCTAATATCATATTTTTTCATAGCTTGTACAATAGGCAACCCATTATTAACATCTGTTATACAAGCCAATTTAATATCTTTTGAAAACAAAGAAAACCCTCCCGTTGGATTACTCCAACTAGGAGGGTTCACTTCA
>NZ_VDFO01000085.1:0-1288 GCF_009600995.1 Companilactobacillus halodurans
CGTATCAATCTTCAAATTTTTTGGCTCCGAGCAAGCTCGTCAGCCAAATAAAAAACAGCTAGACCAATTATGATCTAACTGCTTATGTAAACTGCCATCAACTTAATTTGACGAACAGCCAAATAAATAAGTTTGTCAGGATACTAATAATAGGAAAATTGACGAAAAAAAACATGGCAATTCCAATTGGATTACCATGTCTTTTGAATTTTATAAAATAATATCTGAATAATTAATTACGAGGTTGTTTACCCATGGCAAAAGCTGCCACACAACCAAAACCTGTATGACTCGAAATTGTCATACCAATAGGATAAACTTGAATATCTGCTTCTGAAAATTTAGCTAAAATAGCCTTTTTGACGATTTCTGCGGCCTCATAATCACCACTAGTCGTGATAATAATAGGTTGATAAGGATCGTCTTTTAAATCTTTACAAATTTTCTCTGCTAATTCCAATAGTGACTTTTTACGGGTCCTAGTCTTAGAAACCAGTCTCAATTTTCCAGCTGGGTCAACATCAAGAATCGGCTTAACTTTCAAGATGGTTCCTAAGGCTGCTGACGTCCTAGAAATTCTGCCACCGTGATAGAGATAATTTAAGTTATCGACAGTAAACCATTGTTGCAAACTCAATTTGTTCTGATCGAACCATTTTACTAACTTGTCGAGACTTGCTCCTGACTTTTGCAACCTGATAGCTGCCAAAACTAATTGGCCTTCGCCACCACTGGCTGCTAAGGTATCGATAATTCTAATATCAGCTTTTGGATAAGTCTCCAACAGCATCTCTTTAGCCTGAATTGCACTAGACATCGAACCACTTAATCCTCCGGAAAAGCCAATGTAAACAATTGGAGTCTTGGCTTTCACGTAAGGTTCAAAAAATTCATAATATTCGCCAACATTGACTTGAGTCGTCGTTGGCAAAACGCCAGCTTTAATTTGTTTATAAAAATCATTGATATCATAACTTTTACCCAAATCATTAATAAGTTCCTGATCATTTACTTTGATATGGAAACTAATCGCTTTAACGTCGCTATCTTCTAAAGTAGCCAAAGGTAAATCACACTCTGAATCGGTTAATATTTGATACATAATTACCTCCTAGTATTAATCCGGGCGATGAAAATGAAATACTGCCTAATAATACCATTTATTTTGGCTGTTCGTCAAATTAAGTTGATGGCAGTTTACATAAGCAGTTAGATCATAATTGGTCTAGCTGTTTTTTATTTGGCTGACGAGCTTGCTCGGAGCCAAAAAATTTGAAGATTGATACGC
>NZ_VDFO01000086.1:0-1251 GCF_009600995.1 Companilactobacillus halodurans
CAATAAAGGAGAGAAATATACTGCCAATTCAATTACAGTAGATGGATATACTTTAGATGGAGAAAGCAGCCAAACGATTGACTCAGTATCAGGCGATGCAACGTTGACTTTCAAATATACTAAGGATTCGGAACCAGTTGAATAATTTAATAATTATGATTGATAATTATTTAATATGATTTGCTAAAATTTATATAAAGATACATCGTATAAATTTTTGTAAAATCGGGAAATGAAGAAATTGATATCTATTTGAATTTTACTTCAAAGGATAGATTAATCCCTTAAGAGGTGATTTATTAGTACTTTGTCCAAATCGTATTAATTAATAATTTGAGTTTATCAAGTATCCTCATTGAGGGTACTTTTTTATGTGTAGATCAAAATTTATTCTCTTAATAAAATGGTCAAAATTTCTAAATCTATAGGAATTTATTTATTTTCCAAAAATGCCCTCAAGATTACCATTGGAATATGGTAATAAGCAACTATATTTTTCTATAATGTTGTAATGGCAATACTTCCATATCCATTTACGATGAACGATTAATTGATAATTGTCATTTAAATCAATAGATACAGTTTTAATGGCTTGTCATTCTGAAAGGCTGTACTGATGTATAAAGTGTTCAATTATTGTCTTAAATAGTCTGTTGTGTATATCTGCATCAATAACTATAAATGTAAAAGGATTTTTACTGAACGGAATTCATCGAAACAAATATTTTCAGGTAAATGTTCACATTTATATAGAGTCTTCGTATTACCATACAAAATCTTGCCTACAGTACTGGTCGAAATACCAATAATCTTAGTCGTGGAAAAGATTCTGTGTTTAACTTGTTTAGTCATTGTATGATTTTTGATCAATAAGTCACTGTGGGCACCGTAGGTGCCTCCACAGTTCCTACACAAAAATCGTTGCTTCTTAATTACTAAATGATATTCAACACCATTAAAACTAGCCAGTCTTGCATTAGTAATTCTTTTACTATTTTTAACTAGTAGGTTCATTCCACCTTGAGGACATCTATGTAAGGTGTAAAATAATTGGGCGTTCACAATTCTTATGCGTTTTATAATTCTACGTTTTTTTTATTTTGACATCTTTTACTGAAATAATTTTTACGAAAATTACAAGAACAAGTTAGCCACTTGTCCAAAAATAAATACGAAATATATCAGTACCAGAAAAGTACATTTCTAAACTCCACAGAAACTAGTGAATAGTTCCCGTGGAGTTTTGTAGTT
>NZ_VDFO01000087.1:0-1249 GCF_009600995.1 Companilactobacillus halodurans
TGGTGTTAGTCTGATATTCCGGACACGGTCTCTATGTTAAAATTGTGAAATTAATAAGGAGAACTTATCTATGACTCAAAAATTTTCAGCCGAATTTCAGGCCTCAATTATGGATCTTTACCATTCAGGGGCGTCCGCTAGCCAGTTATCCGCTGACTATAATGTTTCAGTCCAAACAATCTATAAATGGGCCGCTAAAACCAAGGCAGCACCGTCTAAAAGCTATACTGAATCTGATATTAAAGCCTTGGAACAACGGGCGCTTCAGGCAGAAACGGAGGTCGAAATTCTAAAAAAAGCATTAGCCATCTTCGGACGCAAGGACAGATAAATAATAATGAATTGGTGAATTTTATCCGAGATGGCGGATATGAAGTGCGGCTATCATGTCGGCTTTTCGGGATACCTAAATCAACTTTTTATGACATTGTCAACGCCACACCAAGTAACCGAGAGATTGAGACAGAGGCTATCGAGATGGCTATTCAGGATATTTATCAAGCCTCAGACGGAATTTACGGTGCCCCTAAGATTCAGTTCCTGTTAAGTCGTGATTACGACTTACATGTCGGTCTGAAAAGAGTCCAGCGGTTAATGCTTAAGAACAACCTGCGGTCAATTGTCGTTAAAAAGTACCGGCCACAGACCAATAATGACGTGGTCTATAATCGTTTTAATATTTTGGCACAAGATTTTTCAACTACTGGGGCTAATCAAAAATGGGTGACCGATATCACCTACATCTATACAGTTCGTGACGGCTGGACTTACTTGGCTAGTGTGATGGATCTGTGGAGTCGTCGCATTATTGGTTATAGTTATTCGACTACTATGGACGCCCACCTAGTCACCACTGCGCTGGGGAATGCCGCTCTTAATCGACGAATCAAAAATCAAAACATTATTGTACATACCGATTTGGGGGCTCAGTATACCAGTGCTGAGTTTGAGGAAGCCTTACACCAAATGGGAATGGCTCATTCATATAGCCGAAAGGGGACGCCATATGATAATGCCGGTATTGAGTCGTTTCATTCCATTATCAAAAAAGAAGAAGTTTATGTCACCACCTATCAAACCGCCAAGCAAGCTTCAATTAGACTCTTTCAATATATTGAAGGTTGGTACAACCGTAAAAGAATTCACAGTGCTTTAAGCTATATGACCCCTAAGCAATTCGAAGAAACCAACGGCTTCAGTTTGTTAAATTAAGAATAGAGTTCGTGTCCGAGGATTTGACTTAAGTCCA
>NZ_VDFO01000088.1:0-1231 GCF_009600995.1 Companilactobacillus halodurans
GCGTGGCAGCTCCCTATCCTCGCGGGTAGTTTCCCACCAACTACTTTCGGCGCGGAGAAGCTTAACTTCTGTGTTCGGCATGGGAACAGGTGTATCCTTCTCACTATCGCCACCACACTATTTTCGCTCGTACCTTCAAAACTAGATATTAAGTCTTCAATGAATTATTTCTTACACTTCGAACTGCTGTAAACTCTTTTACTCGATTAAGTCCTCGATCTATTAGTACTGCTCAGCTCCATGTATCGCTACACTTCCACCCGCAGCCTATCTACGTCATGTTCTTTAACGGATCTTACTTCCATAAAGGAATGGGAAATCTCATCTCGAGGGGGGCTTCACACTTAGATGCTTTCAGCGTTTATCCCGTCCATACGTAGCTACCCAGCGATGCGCCTGGCGGCACAACTGGTACACCAGAGGTATGTCCATCCCGGTCCTCTCGTACTAAGGACAGCTCCTCTCAAATTTCCTACGCCCGCGACGGATAGGGACCGAACTGTCTCACGACGTTCTGAACCCAGCTCGCGTACCGCTTTAATGGGCGAACAGCCCAACCCTTGGGACCGACTACAGCCCCAGGATGCGATGAGCCGACATCGAGGTGCCAAACCTCCCCGTCGATGTGAACTCTTGGGGGAGATAAGCCTGTTATCCCCAGGGTAGCTTTTATCCGTTGAGCGATGGCCCTTCCATATGGTACCACCGGATCACTAACTCCGACTTTCGTCCCTGCTCGACTTGTCAGTCTCGCAGTCAAGCTCTCTTATACGTTTACACTCTGCGAATGATTTCCAACCATTCTGAGAGAACCTTTGAGCGCCTCCGTTACATTTTAGGAGGCGACCGCCCCAGTCAAACTGCCCACCAGACACTGTCCCTCACCACGCTAAATGGTGTAGGTTAGAGCTTTCATATAACAAGGGTAGTATCCCACCAATGCCTCCATCGAAACTAGCGTTCCGATATCAACGGCTCCTACCTATCCTGTACATGTCACACAAAAACTCAATATCAAGCTACAGTAAAGCTCCATGGGGTCTTTCCGTCCTGTCGCGGGTAACCCGCATCTTCACGGGTATTATAATTTCACCGAGTCTCTCGTTGAGACAGTGCCCAAATCATTACGCCTTTCGTGCGGGTCGGAACTTACCCGACAAGGAATTTCGCTACCTTAGGACCGTTATAGTTACGGCCGCCGTTTACTGGGGCTTCAATTTTCAGCTTCGCA
>NZ_VDFO01000089.1:0-1223 GCF_009600995.1 Companilactobacillus halodurans
CGAAAATTACAAGAACAAGTTAGCCACTTGTCCAAAAATAAATACGAAATATATCAGTACCAGAAAAGTACATTTCTAAACTCCACAGAAACTAGTGAATAGTTCCCGTGGAGTTTTGTAGTTTAACAACTTTCTAGGCATATCATTGAGTTTTGATTCAATAGAAGATACTAAACTTGGAGCAATAGAATCGAGTGACAGCCCTTTGGGCAGGTCACGACGAATCATTCTATTGTGTACTTCATTGGTTCCTCTTTCAGATGAAGTATATGGATGTGTAAAATAAACGTCTGAAGTTCCAGACATAACAGAATCAAGATTAGCAAATTCCGGACCGTTGTCAGCAGTTATTGAGTTGATGATCTGACTATAATTGTGTTTGATCTCTTTCATAGCATAATCAACGGAGTCAGCATTTCTACCATCAATAAGTCGCATTATCTCGAATCTCGATTTACGCTCAATGAGTGTTAGGACCACACTTTCGTGTCCATTTCTCTTACCAACAATCGTATCAATTTCAAAGTCACCAAAATCTTCTCGCAAGTCAACACTCTCAGGGCGTTTCTCAATACTTCTACCTAATATGCGCTTATGTTTCTTCGAAACATGTAGCATGGTAGGTCTATTCATTTTATCGGTTAGATCTATATTACGTATCTCTAAACGTTGTTCATCGATGTACTTATAAAGGGTAGTAGTTGATACCATTTCATCTTTAAGGAATAATCCTTCAACACGTGATCTACCTACGGTCGTATCTGGAGACCACCCCTGTTTGAACTGTTCTACAAAATAGCTTAGGAATGGTTTAACTCGATTAAACTTAGAAGGTCGATGACACTGCTTACGCAGCGTGTCATAGCGTAATTGAGCAGTATCAGGGTAATAATCATTGGAGGAATATTGCTTTCCATTAACCTTTTTAACCTGTCTTACGGTCCCTCTGCGGATCTCATTATTAATAGTTTGAGGGCAAACGCCAACGGCGTGAGCAATCTTACGATTTGAGAATCCCAAAAGGTGAAGCGAAGCTATTTCACCACGTTCAATCTCAGTTAAGTGGTGTCCCTTAGGTCGTAATATGGTATCATTTTCTTGCATCAAGACGAAAAACCTCTTTCATTGTTTGTGGAGAACTCCAATGATACCTGATTTTTTCGTCTTGGTGTTTTTATTTTGGAATTTTATTGAAAGTGGCTAACTTGATTATAAAATTCGCC
>NZ_VDFO01000009.1:0-64724 GCF_009600995.1 Companilactobacillus halodurans
CTGATTCATGATGCAAGCATCAATCATCAGGAAAGTTCGTTCGACTTGCATGTATTAGGCATGCCGCCAGCGTTCGTCCTGAGCCAGGATCAAACTCTCATATTAAAAGTTTGTGACTCATAAAAAATATTACTAGCGAATTGACTTCGTTGTATTCCAACAAATAAATGTTGGCCTACACAATTTAGTGTTAAAACTTTGTTCAGTTTTCAAAGATCTACCAGCTGATTAAGCGCTTACGCTCATCAGCGACTTAATTAGTTTATCAAGCCGACAAGTTAATGTCAAGAACTTTTTAAAATAATTTTTCTAACAAGATATCAACGAATTGATAAGATGTTAGGTGATGTCTAACAGACAACTTAATAATCATATCGAAGTTACAAGACCAAGTCAATAACTTTTTTAAAATTATTTGAAGCGATAAAGCCAAGAGATAAACTCGCAAAGCCTTGTCGCCATTGCTCTGTCGCAACAACAAGATATATATTACCAATTAGATAAGAGGGACGCAACCCTTTTTTACAAAAAAGTTGAATTTTTTTGCTTTTTATCTGAAATTCGTGCCATAGCCTCGTCTACCCAGGCCTTTTTATGCTTGGCAATCGTCTTATATCCAATCTTATCGCGGTAATTAGTCCAAAAATGCTTATGCAAAATAGGACGACCAATCTTCTCTTCATGCAATGCTCTAATAGAAAGACTTATCTTTCCCGTATATTCATCAATACCCATAACGACTACTTTTACCTTATCGCCAACTTGATACTTATCCTTTAAGTCCGATACGAATCCATGCTTTAGTTCAGATATATGAATCAAGCCTTGATGAGTATCGTCAATCTTTACGAAAACGCCATATGACTGCACGCCAGAAATAGTTCCAGTTATTTTATCTCCAATTCGCATTTACTTTCCTCCCTATGTAAGATGTATTTATGTAACAATGTATCTATAGATTATATAACAGAAAATGGTGACTAAAAATATGAATGACAAAATTTATGACATTTCAATTATAGGCGGAGGCCCTGCTGGTATGTTTGCAGCTTACTTTGCCCGCTTGCGTAACTTAAAAGTAGCATTAATAGAAAGTTTGCCTAAATTAGGCGGTCAACCAGAAACTCTCTATGCGCAAAAACACATCTATGATATAGCAGCCCTTCCAAAAGTATCAGGTACCGATTTGACTAAGCAATTGACTGAACAATTAGAAATCAGAAACTGTGATCAATATCTCAGTACTTCCATTACATCTATAGTAAGAAAAGATGATTTATGGGAGCTTTCTACCAATAAAGGTGAAACTATTACTACTAAAGCCGTTATTATTGCTATCGGTAATGGAGCCTTTGAACCACGTAAGTTAACATTTGATTATGATTCTAGTCTCGATGACGAAAAAATCAACTATTTTGTCAACAACATCGATGATTTCAAAGATGTTGACGTGGCCGTTGCCGGAGGTGGCGATTCAGCCGTTGATTGGGCTATCGATATCAGCAAGATTGCCAAGAGCACATCCCTGATTCATCGTCGCAATAAATATCGTGCCATGGAATCAAGCGTCGACAAGCTCAATAAAAGCGATATTCAGCAATTAAATCCTTACATCATTAAAGGAGTAAATTATAATCCTGACAATAAGGACAAAATAGATATCACGCTTAAAAAAATCAAGACGAATGATTTAGATGTTGTAACAGTTGATAAATTATTAGTTAACTATGGCTTTGTTTCCGACTCGAAAATATTGCGTGATTGGAATGTTGAGCTAAATGGTCCTTTCATCAAGGTCACTCAAGAAATGGAAACTAATTTGCCAAACGTCTTTGCCATTGGCGATATCGTGACTTACCCTGGTAAATTACAATTGATTGCTACAGCATTTGCTGAAGGACCTATTGCCGTTACCAAGGCTTTACGTAATTTATATCCTGACAAAGATTATTTTGAACACAGTACTTCTATCTTTGAAAAATAATCCTATTTACGTTAATTTTAAAGTTGTTTTAAGGTATGCTAGTATAATAAAGTTTAAAAAATGAATTCTGGAGTTGATTGATTGAGTTACGTAATGAGTCTAATCGACTTTATTCTTCATATTGACAGTCACTTAGTTAATATAGTGAATAATTTCGGTATTTGGACATATTTAATACTTTTTCTAATCATCTTTATTGAAACCGGAGTGGTTATCCTACCATTTCTTCCAGGAGATTCTTTGATTTTTGCCGCCATGGCTCTTGCTGCTAATTCTAAATATGGATTATTAGCTTGGCTGATGTTTTTAATATTCTTGGCCGCAGCCGTCTTAGGAGATTCCTTGAACTATGAAATTGGTGAACACTTTGGCGAGTATGCGACGAGGAATAAATATCTCAGTAAACTCATTAATAAAGAACATTTAGATGAAGCACACACATTCTTTGAGAAACATGGTGGTAAAACCATCGCTATTGGAAGATTTATTCCATTAATTAGAACTTTCGTACCATTCGTTGCCGGTAGTGGAACAATGCATTATGGTTCCTTCCTTAAATTTAACTTTTTAGGAGCTTTCTTATGGGTAACCCTTTGTTCAGTTGCTGGTTTCCTTTTTGGAAATATCCCAGCCGTTCAAGATCACTTCTCAATGATAATTATCGGAATCGTCTTAGTATCATTGATTCCCGTACTTATTACAGCAATTAAAAATAGTAAGAAAAAAAGAGCTTAAGACATTTGTCTTAGGCTCTTTTTAGTCTAGCTTTCCAAAAATTCAATCCTTCAAATACGATAAAGAAAAGAATGAAACATTGAGTAAAGAATTCTTCCGGTAAAATATTAATCACCGGATCCTTACTGGGGTCAAATAACCAATCGCTATTCCTGAAGAGTAATTCGTGGAAAACAACGAAGAACTCATCAAAATTTAACAACATCAAAATAGCAATGATTATTCCACCAATGCCAATCCACAAGAAAGTTCGATTAAAACGTGCTCTAAACTTGTGGAATTTAGCTACCAATAGCCCTGAAACGATAAAAACTGAGAAATTCAAAAGGAACAATTTCTTACAATCTTGAAAATGTAGTCTTCCGGCTGATGATGAAGCGAAATCACTCAATTGAAAATGCCAATTAAATGGATTAATCAAATAATCCATCATCTGAGCGTAATTCTTCATGATAGTTGAATACTTCATCCCCACTGCTTGTTCCAAGTAGTACGGTTTAATATCAATAGCAAATAATAGGTAGCTGGCAAAAATAGTTACCGTGATGGCTGTCGTCAACAAAAAGAATGCTAAAACAATCGTGTATAAAACATCCTTTTGTGAATTAGACATCCCACTTGTCCAGACTTTCTACCTCATGCGTTGGTTTAACTGACACTTTTTTAATATCATCATGAGTACTTACGCCTGTGTACACCAAAAGCGTATCAACGCCAGCACTGATTCCACATTTGATATCAGTATTATAGTTGTCTCCTACCATTAAAGCGGAACTTTTATCGAACTTCTTTGCTTCAACGGCAAAGTCAATCATTTCAGGTTCAGGTTTACCGATATAGTGAGCTCTTTGTTGAGTAGATGTTTCTACTAATGAAATAACTGAACCAGCTCCAGGAACCAATCCACGTTCATTAGGTAAATTAGTATCGGCGTTCGTTCCGATAAATAAAGCTCCTCGTTTGATTGCCAAGGTAGCTAATTCAAATTTATGATACGTAACATCATAATCTAACCCTACGATAACAACATCAGGGTCATACTCATTAAGCTTAATGCCAGTTCCAAAAATAGCGCTCTTTAAACCATATTCACCGATGACATAAGCTGAGTGGTTGGAAATGTCTTCGCCAAACATATCCTTAATATAAGCAGCCGTAGCAAGCGATGGCGTAACGACCTGATCAGCTTTAGCAGTAATTTGATGATTGTTCGTCAAATTATCAGCTACTTGTTGCGGAGTCTTGGTCGTGTTGTTTGTTAAAAAGTAATAATCGATTTCCTTTTGATTCAAATTGTCGACAAAAACTCTTGCTTCAGGAATCTTTGCTTTTCCACGATACATAGTTCCGTCTAAGTCAATTAGATATGTTTGATACTTCATTTATTCTTTTCACCTATTTTTCTGATTTTGAATGTTTTCTTAGTCGATGCATTAGGCTTCTTTTTATTAGTCACCTTAGTCGCATGACGTCTCGAAACTTTATTCTTACGTTTTTGATTATTATGACTTTTATTAGTCTTAATACTATTAGTATGCGTATTGTTTGTATTGCGAGTCTTGAAACGATGATGACTAGCCTTACGATGACGCGTTGTCTTATGTGGTTTCAACGGTGCTTTCTTAACCTTCTCCAAGACAAAATAAGCGCAGCCAAAATTACAGTACTCAATTAAATAATCTTCTAAGTGAGAAATACGATTATCTAAGGTACTTTCATTTCGTTGATCTTCATAAAATCCTTTAAACCTTAACTGGTCATAGCCCCAGTCGCCAACAATGTAGTCATATTTATTCAAAACTGGATTGTAACGTTCTTCAATTCGTTCTTCATTAAAACCATTGTCATGATTTTCAACAATTTTATATTGTGTTTTATCAATTGTAATTAAACCATCAGCCAATGTAATAACATCAGCTAATTTTTTAACTTTGTTATCCTCGATTTCTTGCAAGTAATCACCTCAAATCGGATATTTTTTATTTAAGTAATCTCCAAAAACATTTCTCAAGAATTTAGGATACATAATTTCATTTTCACCAGCAATCTCAATCGAAGGAAAATATGGCACGAACATATAATGGTCCAATAAGGCCAAGGTGTATTTTTGATTCATATTCAATTCTTGGCCATTAACGTAAACATTACGTTTGTGATCAACAGTAATCCCACGATAAACTAGTTCGCCAAATATCTTACCACGAAATCCCATCCCTTTTTGCATATGATTACGTAAATAGAGACGATTTTTTTCCATTTCCATAACTAGACGCCAAACGTTATTTCCCGTCATGGTTGTTTTCATTACATGAATTGCATGAGGCAAAACATCGTGCATATTTCTTTTTGTGATGATTCCCTTTGGCAAATCATCTAAAAATAGACCTGAACTCAAGATAGCCACGTCAGTTTGAGCAAAGTCTTGAACGGCAGTCAATGCTTCTTGGATGATAGAATTATCAGCTTGATAGTCGTTTGTTAGAGTCTTTGGTAAATTAGCAACCGGCTTTTCATCTAACAATTTCTCACCCTTATCATATTGATCCTTAATCCACTTATCATCTTCCGGCAAAGTTTTCAAAGACTCAGTCTTAGTTGTAAAAGCAGATTTAGCAATAACTTGATGTTTATCATCTAGCTTTAGATTGATTGTGCCAATATGTTGACCGTACTTCCCAGCAGCAGCTAATAAGACGCCATTATCAAGTTCTCCTTTGACAAATAAATGGTGTGAATGAGCTCCAATGACAACATCTATTTGTGGATATTTCTTAGCAATCAATCGGTCCATCGAAACTCCAAGGTGCGATAATAATATTATTACGTCGCAATCTTTAACTGCTTCTAAAGATTTAGGCAACATTTCTTGAACCAATTTGATGTCCCATTTTAATAATGGATACGTCAAAATATAAGGTGTCGTTAGACCCATCAATCCAATTTTAGTTTTATTCTTCGTGGTAATAATTTTATAAGGCTTAGCAAAATCAGCTAATTTGGAAGCTTTAGTTTCATAAAGATTATTGAGTATCACTGGAAAATTTGCTTTGTCATAAAGATGTTCTAGTTGTTCATGACTATTGCCTAAGCCTTCATTGTTACCAATCGTTGCTGCATCGTAGTGCAGTGGATTCATCCATTCAATATTGGCTTGACCATTAGTTGCTTCTGTTAATGGATGTGCTCGATCCATTTCATCCCCAATATCGAACAAATAAAAATCATCAGCGAAACTTTCATTGCGTGATTGCTCAATGAAGCGACTAACTCTGGGAAAGTTTTCGAAATGGGAATGTAAATCATTCGTATGAACTATTTGAATTTTTTCCATAATATCCTACTTTCTTTGTAACTTTGCCAAATCCTTTTTCTTCTTATCATACATCTCTAAAATTTCTTCACCGCGCAATGGTGAACCCCAAGGTAAATCTTCTGATAAATAATCACGTTCAGGAGCATCGACTCCAACATTGATATTTTCAGCTATGGGAACTGAATAATGGTGAATGTGGCCATGCAGATTAATAATTTTTTCAACTTTTCCAAGTAGCATTGGATAATGCGTACAGTAAAACTGGTGATGGTCAAATTTCAGAAGCGAACCGACATCTTCAAATTCAAAGCGTTGCTTGCCATCATCCATTGTTTGATTGTGCTTATTGATAAATTTAAAAAGCGAACGATAATCATGATTGCCCTTAATCAAGGTCATGTGACCATTCAGTTGTCGCAACATGTCATATGTTTCTTCATTAGTTGGCGTTTGTTGTGGTCGCATGGAAATATCGCCTAAGTGATAAACACGGTCGTTTTCATCGACTCGAGCATTCCAAGCATCAATCATAGCTTGATTCATTTCATCAACATTGCCAAAATGACGTGGGGCAAAATTATTAGGCTGTAACAATTGATAATGATAAAAATGCGTGTCTGCTATAAAATAATTCATTATTCTTTATCCTGATCTTTTGAAGTTATTCGGTTTGCTTTGAGGATTTCATTGAATGCATCCAAAACCTTGCCCTCAGGTTTCTTATATTCAACCCATTCTGTTAAATTCATTGGTGGAACGGTATAATTCTCATTAACGTAATCTTCGTAGATGCCGACAGCTGAAGAATGTGGAATGTTTAATTTTAAAATACGTACTTCTTTAATCATTCCTAATTCAGCAGCTTTTTCAGCTCTGCCGTTCATTACGATATTGGCAATCTCGTAATACTTAGTCCCATCATTACGAGTAATTTGCTCAATCATATCTAGTGTTTGTTTCTCATTATCCATATAAATACCTCACGTTTCACTACTTACTCTAGTATATAATATCTAAAAAGTTAGGGAGTTAATTATGATTTCTAAAAGTTTTACTTTTTTCAAGATTTCACTAGCTTTATTTATCTTTATTTTTGCCAGTGGTTTTACCGTCATTGGTCATCGTGGCGATCCTATCAATGCACCTGAAGAAACCTTCGAAAGTTTCAATAAAGCTTTTAAAGAAGGTGCTGACTATGTCGAATTAGATTTGCATGTTTCCAAAGATAACGTTCTAGTTGTTTCTCATGACCGTAATTTGGAGCGTGTGACAGGTACATCAGAAATTGTCTCCCAAAATAATTTCTCACAGATTGCGACCTTAAAGCAAAAGAATGGCGAATCAATGCACAGTTTGAATCAAGTGTTCGAACATTACAAGAACAATCCCAATGCCAAGTTCCTTATTGAAACTAAAAAGACTAAAAAGGGCAATCCTCAGAATATGGAATCCTTGCTCAAACAAGCTATCGACCAGTACAACATGAAAGACCGAATCATGTTTCATTCATTCTCGACTAAGAGTTTGCAAAATGAAGCTGAATTGATGCCCGACATCCCTAGAATCTTCATTGCCGGAACCATTAAACGAGTTAACTTCGATGTCTTACAATATGTCACTGGCGTTAATCTTTCGTCAAGTATCATAACACCACAAATTATCGATACTTTGCATTACATGGGTAAAAGCGTCTATGTTTGGGATGAAATGAATGAGAGTCCTAAAAAGTGGAATACTTTAATCAACATGCCGATTGATGGCGTTGTTACTAATTACCCTGCTACCGGAAACGACTATCGTGATTTAAAGGAACAATCTAAGAATGAAAAATTAAATCAAAATGTCTTTTACATGAGTACTAAGGAAGAACCCATTTATGAAAATCCTTACCGGCTGATTAAAACTAAAAAGGTTGTTAAACCGTTAGACGGCTATCACATTACTAATATCATCAAATTCAACGGTAAAAAATACGTTCAACTAGGTGAAAATGAATTTGCTAATGCTAGTGGTTTCAATTCCGAATACGTTCTTTCAGAATTACGCCCATATTTTGGTGCCAAGGCCATCTTTAGAAATCAACAAGCTAATAATTTCCTTTATAGTGACCCTACGGACCCATCTTCAATCATTAATCGTCTTGAGCCTAATAAAGCTGAACAGATTTTAACGATTCAAAAAATCGGTTCACAGACTTGGTTAAGATTAAAAGATGGCTGGATCAACGCCGAAAATGTTTTGATTCAACTAAATCCTAATAATTATTTAGGTAACAATTCAAAAGAAAGCTACTATAATCTACCTCGTGGGCAAAGAATCAAAAATATTGATTTAATGGAAGATATCGCGATTGCTCAACCTGATAACAATCAACAATCGCTTAAGAATACTGATTTAATCAAGAATTTTAATAATATTTTCGTTGATTATTCTTTCAGCAATGATAACGATTCCATAAATCATATCTAACTCGATTAGCCTTTAAAGCTAACCTTTGGTAAAATGAAAAAAACTTCATGTGGAGGTCAGAAATACATGTCTATAGATTGGGAAAAGGAAGTTTCGCATCGTTCGGACGAATTGATCAACGATCTTTCCGAATTAGTAAGTATCGATAGTTCTAGAGATATAGAACATAAAACTAGCGATTTTCCATTAGGTCCCGGACCAGCAAAAGCCTTACAAGCATTTCTACATTTTGCAGACCGTGATGGCTTTGCAACTAAAAATGTTGATAATTTAGCCGGACGAATTGAATTTGGTGAAAGTGATGACGCAATTGCTATCCTTTCTCACGTCGATGTTGTCCCTGAAGGTCCAGGTTGGGAAACCAATCCCTTCGAACCCGTAATTAAAGATGGTAATTTTTATGCTCGCGGTGCCAGTGACGATAAAGGTCCTGGCTTAGCAGCATACTATGCTATGAAAATTATCAAGGAATTAAATTTACCAGTATCTAAAAGCGTTCAATTGATTCTTGGAACTGACGAAGAGAGCGAATGGGTCGGAATCAATCATTATATGGAAAAGGAAACTTTACCAGAAACTGGTTTTTCACCTGATGCAGAATTTCCTGCTATTAATGGCGAAAAAGGAATTGTCTCCTTTAGAGTCAATTTCCCTAAACCTGAAATTGGTTTGGTAAAGCAATTTGAAGCTGGAATTAGACCAAATATGGTCCCTCAAAATGCTTCAACAAAACTTGACTTAAATGTAGCTAGTTTTGATGATATCAAAGCTAAACTAAATGAATTCTTAGAAAACAACAAAATGATCAAGGGCAATGTTGAATCAGATGATGAAAACAATATTGCTGAAATAACTATCATTGGAAAAGGCGCCCATGCAATGGAACCATTTAATGGGGTTAACGCAGCAACTTATTTAGCTAAGTTTTTAACTACCTTAGAGCTTAATGATAGTGAGAAGACTTATTTTGGCTTCATTGCCGATGATTTGCACTTAGACTTTGCTGGTCAACGTTTGAATATTGCTAACAAAGATGATGTCATGGGTGAATTAACACTTTCGCCCAATATTTATGAATATGACGAAACTAAAGCCAATATTCTATTAAATATTCGTTACCCCAAGGGTGACACTGGCGATACTTTGACTGAAAAAATCAATCAAGCTTTACCAACAAACGCCTCAGCAGAAATCGAGGGACACAATCAGTTACCTCATTTTGTAGCAGCTGATGATCCTTTGGTCCAAGCTTTAGTCGGCGCTTATCACGATCACACTGGCGATGATACTAAACCATTCACTGTTGGTGGCGGAACTTACGGTCGTATTTTAAAACACGGAATTGCTTATGGTGCGATGTTCCCTGGTGATGAAAACGTTATGCATCAACCTAATGAATATATTAATATCGATAAATTATTGAAGTCGACTGCCATTTACGCAGACGCCATTTACCGCTTGATTAAGTAACATTTATTTTAGTTCTGTAGAGACTCTTTTCTACAGAACTTTTTTTGTTTTTACACTTCTAATTCGATTTTATTATATAATTACGTTATGTAACTTTTTAAGGGAGCTTATTTGAAAGTGAAAAATTTATGGAATAGCATCGTCAACAGCTTTAAAAGTATCAAGAGCTGGTCTGATTTTGCTAATAGAGCTAATCTAACGATCGAAGTCATTCGTCGTATTATCGTCTATACCTTTGCTGGATTGATGATTTTACTAAGTTTGGCTATTGGTCTGGGAACCGGATACGTATCTGCTTTAACAAATCAAGTCTCCGTCCCCACTAAAAATGAAATGAAGACTGAACTACAAGACGTTAATAATTCAGCAACGTTGTATTTTGCTGATGGTAGTAAAATCGAAAATCTCCAAAAAGAAGTTCAAGGTAAAAAAATACCACTGTCGCAGATGTCGCCTTATTTGAAAAAAGCGATTGTTTCAACTGAAGATAGTGACTTCTACCGCCATAAGGGTGTCGTACCTAAATCAATTTTTAGAGCCATTATCTCTGATTTAACTGGTATCGGTGCTCAAACTGGTGGTTCAACTTTGACGCAGCAAACTGTCAAAATGCAGATGTTATCTTCCGAAACTACTTGGAAACGTAAAGCCGTAGAAATTTTCTTAGCTATGCGAGTTGATAAGTATTTCTCTAAAAAAGAGATTTTGCAAGATTACCTTAATGCCGCAACCTTTGGTCTCAATAATAAAGGTCAAAACATCCAAGGTGTTCAAGCCGCTGCAAAAGGATTATTCGGTAAGGATGCAAGTCAGTTAAACATAGCTGAATCAGCCTTTATCGCTGGTCTTCCTCAAAGTCCTTCGATTTATACACCTTATAGCACCACAGGTACTGGTGGAAAAATGAAGAGTAATCTCAATCTAGGTATGAAGCGTAAAAATATTGTTTTGTACCGGATGTATCGTGATAATCAAATTACTGAAGCCCAGTACAATCAGGCTAAGAAGTTTAATTTGAAAAAAGACTTTATCAAGCCAGCTAAAGCTAGTTCACAAGAAATCAAATATGGTTATCTTTATAACTTATTAACTGATGAAGCTAAAACTGAACTAATTAAAAAATTAGTTAAGAGCGATGGCCTCAAGTATAAAGAAGTTAAAAAAGATAAAACACTATATGATCGCTATTCAGAACAAGCAAATACTGAATTGCACAATAAAAATTACAAGATTCACAGTACTATCAATAAAAAGCTTTATATCGCTATGAACAAGCAAGCCCAAGACTTTAAGGGTAATCTTGGAACAACTCATACCGATACTGCTCAAGATCCTAATACAGGAAAAACGATTAAGGTTTCTGAACCTGTTCAAAATGGGTCTGTCCTCCTCGATAACAAGACTGGTCAAGTCCTAGGCTTTGTCGGTGGAGTCAACTTCAAGAAATCTCAATTGAATCACATCTTTACTAACAGATCTCCAGGGTCTTCAATTAAACCATTGATTACCTTTGCGCCAGCTATAGAAAATGGTTTAATTGGTTCACAATCAATGTTAGCCGATTTCAAGACTAGCTTTAAAAAGTATTCACCAACCGACTATGGTCAAACGATTCAAAATCGATTTGTCTCAGCTCGTGAAACTCTAGAAGAGTCTTACAATATTCCATCAGTTAACTTGTATAACTACATCAGACAGCAAGGTGTCAGTTCTAAGAAGTACATGTCCAAGATGGGTATTAACTTGAGTAACAAAGAATACAACCAGCTCGGAATTACATTGGGTGGTACATCTGAAGGTGTGACAGTTCTTCAACAAGCTAGTGCCTTCTCAACTTTTGCTAATAAAGGTGTCCATGTTGATCCTTATGTCTTATCTAGCGTCGTCGATCCTTCCGGAAAGACAGTCTATAAGCACAAGGGTTCAAAGACTCGTGTCTTTAGCAAACAAACTTCTTACATTATTAAAAACATGTTGCACGGAGTTGTCACTAAAGGTACTGCTTCTGCCCTTTCTTACGAAACTAACTTCAGTAACAAGAATCTCTTTGGTAAAACTGGTACATCAAATGACTATCGTGATAACTGGTTCATTGGTAGTACCGATGGTATGACGTTAGCTTCTTGGATTGGATACGATAATCTTTATGGCAATAACTACAACCTGGCAAGCAATTCGACTGATATTAATCAAGAATTGTGGGCTAAGATGGCCAATGCCTTATATCAAGAAGATAAGTCAGTCTTTAATATCAATAAGAAATTTAAGAAACCTAGCGGCGTTAAATCGTATACCGTTGATAAAGAAACCGGAACTTCACCCGGAACGATCGGCTACAATGGTATAACTACTAAAGTTAACCAACACACTACTAAGTCGCTTTATTACAAAGGCAGTCCTAAAGAAATGTCTTATGATAATTTTGCTATTGGTGGCAAGTCTAAAAATTATAAACTCTTCTGGGATAATTACTTCGGACGTGACAATGGTTACGCAACCGTAAAAACTCTTGGAAGCAGCAAAAAGAGCACTTCTGAATTAGCCTCTGAAAATGGCAGCGGTCGTACTTCTGGTTTCAGTAACAGTACTAACAGCAATGCTTCTTCTGAAGTCGTAACTGATAGTATTTCGACTTATTCCTCAAGTAACAATAATTCCACTACTTCAAACGGGAATACTGAAACAGGAACTGGGTCAGGAACAAGCGGCTCTAGTGGTTCAGGTTCTAGCTCCAGCTCTAATTCAACATCTGGATCAAATTCTAGTTCCAGTTCCAATGCAAGCTCGAATTCAAGTACTGGAAATGAAAGTTCAACCAATCAAGGTTTAGAAAATAATTCTAGTTCCAATTCGTCTCAAGCAGGCTCTGGTTCAAGCGTTGAAGAAACTCCAAGTCCAACTGCTGAATAGTTATTATTACTAATAAAACCCAATCGACTTTTTAAGTTGATTGGGTTTTTATAAACAACATAACTTTACTTATATATGATAGAATAAAAATGTTACTTTGATTTAAGGAGAAACACGTATGTATTTCAGTCCAAGTTTTCTACAAAATTCTTTGTACATCGTTGCAGCTATTTTAATCATTCTTATGTTAGGTGTAATAATTTACAAGGTCTCACATAAAATCAAGCTTTGGGATAAAACGATGACTTTAGCTTCAATTGTCTTACTCAATACGCTTTATTCCATCCTAGGCGGTTTTTTCAATCTTCCCTATGAATTAAGCTCCATTATTACAGGAGGCTTGTCATTAGTCGCTTTAGGCTATATCGTTGTTATAATTTGGGATTTTTACAAACAACGTAAATCTGTAAATAATAAATAAATTTCTTTTTGGGGGAAAAGCAAATGGTACCAGCTAATTTTGAATTGGCAAGAAATGCTATCACATCAATGGTAGCTGTCTTATTAATCGTGGTTTATATTATCTACATGATATCTAAATTCTCACATCGTGATCAGGAGAAAATCTGGACTCTTGATACAGTTCTTTTAACTTTGATTGCCATCTATTGCATTTACACGACTTTGATGAATTTCGTGAAATTACCAGCTAATTTAAGTTATATCAATACTGTGATTTCAGTCATCTTTATGATTGTGGTGGTACTCTTTATTATCAGTTCCATCATTAAACGATTTACTCAAAAAAAGAACTAACTAAAAAGCTATCAACTCTTCAATTTAATCGAAAAGTTGATAGCTTTTTTATTATCTATAATTATCTTGTTGATTCACGTTTAACAATGCTGTATGGCAATTTAATCGTATTATCATCAATTTGTTCTTGATTCATCATCTTAGTCAAAAGACGCATTGCAACCGCACCAATATCATATAATGGTTCTTCAATTGAACTCATCTTAGGACGTGTAACTTCACAGACAACTGTGTCATTGCTTGTTACTAATTCAAAGTCATCAGGAACCTTTATTCCTGATTTGACAGCTGAATTCAAAATTCCAGATGCAAGCAAGTCTTCAGTTACATAAGCAGCTGTAGCTCCACTTCCCTGAATAGCATCCCAAATTGCTTCTCCAGCTCTGACTGAGTATTCTGCTTCAAAGACCAAGTTGGAACTGAAATTGAGATGTGCTTTCTTTAAGGCCTTTTTATAGCCATCTAAGCGATATTTACCGTCGATTGGATTTTCAAGACTTCCGCCAACAAAGGCAATCTTCTTGTGTCCATTTTGTGTCAATTGGTTAACTACGCTGCAAACAGCATCGGCAAAGTCGATGTTTACACTTGCACTTTCATTGTTCTTATCAACTGAACCAGCCAAAACGATTGGTGTCTTTGAGTTTGCCAAGATGCGCTTTAACTTCTTGGACAATTGTTTACCCATGTAAATGAGTCCGTCAACTTGCTTTGATAACAAATTATTCAAGATTTGTTCTTCATCACCAACAGATTCTTGCAAACTAGTCAAAATGATATTGTACTTGTACATTGAAGCAACATCATCGATACCTTTAGCTAGCGAAGAATAGTAAAGATCAGTGATATCAGGTAAAATAACTCCGATCGTTGTACTCTTTTTACTTGCTAAGCCTCGTGCAACCGCATTAGGACGGTAATTTAAACGATCAATAACTTCGAGAACACGTTTTCTTGTTTCTTCTTTAACATTAGCGTTACCATTTACTACACGAGAAATAGTGGCCATGGAGACATTTGCTGCCTCAGCTACATCATAAATTGTTACTACTTTTTTCTCCATTAATATTCACTCTCTCAAACTTATTTTCATTAATTATCTCTAATTTATCAAAGTTTTTTACATTTTGCAAGCGGTTTCTACTTTATTGTGCTATGTTTTCATATTTTTTCAAAAAGAAAATTGTTTTCAATGATATACTACATATAAATATGACCAAAAAGGAGAATTTTCATGAAGAAACAATTATCAATGCTACAAGATTATTTAGCTAAAAACAAGCTTGATGCAGCTTATGTTTCAAATCCAACCGATATCAACTACTTCACCGGCTTTTACAGTGACCCTGTTGAACGAATCCTCGCACTTCTCGTTTTCCCAGATAAAGACCCATTCCTCTTTGCCCCTCAACTTGAAGTTGAAGCTGCTAAGGATGCTGGCTGGGACAAAGATGTCTTTGGCTACTTGGATCACGAAAATCCTTTCGATTTAATGGCCGGACACATTAAAGATGCTGTTGGTACTCCTAAAAATTGGGCCATCGAAAAAGATGACATGTCAGTTCAAAAATTAGAAGCTTTAAAGCAACAATTTCCTGAAGCAGAATTTCCTAATAACCTTTCTCGTTATATGGAAAATGCCAAATTAATTAAAACTGATGAAGAAATCAATGAATTAAAGGCTACTGGTTCAGAGGCTGATTATGCTTTCTCAGTTGCTTTTAATGCCATCAAAGAAGGTCGAACAGAACAAGAAGTCGTTGCTGAAATCGAATATGCGATGATGAAAAAAGGCGTTATGCACATGAGCTTTGACACGATCGTCCAAGCTGGCGCTAATGCTGCTAACCCACACGGTGGACCTGAGAAGACTCCATTGGAAAAAAATGAATTGGTCTTATTCGATTTAGGTACAGTTCACAATGGCTATATCTCTGACGCCTCTAGAACTGTTGCTTTTGGTCAGCCAGATGAGAAATCACTCGATATTTATAAAGTTGACCTCGAAGCTCAATATGCAGCTATGGATGCAGCAAAGCCTGGAATCACTGCAGCACAACTTGATAAAGTTGCACGTGACATCATTGATAAAGCTGGTTATGGCAAATACTTCATTCACCGTCTAGGACATGGTATGGGTACTTCAGAGCACGAATTCCCTTCAATCATGGAAGGGAATGATATGGTTCTAAAACCCGGCATGTGCTTCTCGATTGAACCTGGTATCTATATTCCAAACGTTGCTGGAGTTAGAATTGAAGATTGCGTCTACATTACTGAAGATGGCTGCGAACCATTCACGCATACTTCAAAAGAACTTAAATATATCGACTAATAATTAGTCAAAAAAATCTGTTAATTCAAAATGAATTAACAGATTTTTTGCTTTATTCTTTATTGTTTTCTTCTTTTTCTTTATTGCTATTAACATCTTTTTTAGTGTTGTCAATTTCATCTTCATTAAAGATAATGTTGGAATCATCTTCATCATCTTTAATTTTATCAACTGTCGATGCCATTTGTTCTTTCAAGGCATCCGTCTTTTGATTGAACGAATCAACTAAATCGTTGTTAGAATGCAAACCAACGCCGCCATTGTTAAAATCGCTACGAATAGTTTTGACATTTTCTAACATTCTTTGACCCGCTTCACTAGTTAAATACTTCGAAGCAAAATATCCTGATGCACTGCCTAGTGCTAAACCTATTAAAAAGTGACTATTTTTCATACTTTTTATTCTTCTTTCTTGGCCAGACCTTTGTTGCTGTCTTCATAACTGTAGCCATATTTCCTAAGGTTAAAAGATTTTGAAGGCTAAAACCCTTATTCTGCTTCTCAGCAGTAGCATGAGCGGCTTTATTACCAAGATTTTCTACGGTATCGAACAATGGATTTAACTTACTAGATTTGTGATTTACATCGTCCATTAGCGTGTTCGTCTTATCGACCAACTTAGTACTTTGATCCATGATCTGTTCAGTATTCTTGGACAAGACCTCAACCATCTTTGTTGTTTCTTTCATTGTTTGTTGCAATTCTTGAAGCAATTTAGCAGTCTGAACTAAAGTTCTGGCTAAGTACACAACCAATACTACAAATGCGACTGCTGCAATTAAACCTGCAATTTGTCCACCAGTCATATTATTACCCTCCTGTATTCTAATAGCATATTTATACTAGCATTATATTAATCCATCGGCAATTAATACCAATTGATCCAATCACGCCACTGTTGTTCGAGCTTTTTAATCGCTTGTCCGCGGTGACTTATCTGATTTTTTTGGTCAATTGAAATCTCTGCCATTGTCTTCTTTAACTCTGGTAAATAAAACAATGGATCATAACCAAATCCATCATCCCCTTGAGGAAGCGTTCCAATCAATCCTTTGAATTCCCCACGAACAACTAAGTCCTTTTCATTGTTAGGATTAGCAAAAACTAAAGTGGAAACGAATTGAGCTGTTCTTTTTTCCATCGGTACGCCACCTAGTTCACTCAATAACTTGGCATTATTAGCTGCATCATTGTGATCGCCAGCATAGCGAGCTGACAAAATCCCTGGACGTCCATAAAGAGCATCGACTTCAAGTCCTGAGTCATCTGCAATAGTTGGTAAATTAAACCGTTGCATGACGGCATGAGCTTTTATAGTGGCGTTTTCCTCGAAAGTAGTCCCTGTTTCTCTAATTTCTGGAAAATCTGGAAAATCCAACAATGTCTTCAAAGTAAATTCTTGGTCATTGAAAACTCGTTTGAATTCTCTAGCCTTACCAGGATTTTTAGTTGCGATTATTATTTCTTTCATTGTTTCCTCCGATGTTTACCAAACTGATTTCAGCAATTTCTGTCATCAACCAACGTTTAGCTAATTTCGAGAAATCATCTAAGTCAGCGGTTGCATGTAACTTAATTGTACGATGTTTATCATCTGATAGTAAATTATTTGCGGTTAAATAATTTTGAGCGACCTTAACCGTATTAACAGCTGGATCAACCAACTTCGTGTCAGGTAAATAAGCATTAATCTGCTTTTTCAACATAGGAAAATGGGTACATCCTAAAATTAAAGTATCGTATTGACTATCCTTAAATGGTTTCAAAGTTTCAGCAACATTTTGCTTAGCTTCAGGTGTATCAGTTTTGTCAGCTTCCACAAGTGAAACAAATTTTTGTGCAGCAATTCCTAATACTTTAAATTTAGGACTGATTGAAGCAATCGTTTGACTATAACTTTTAGAATTGATTGTCGACTCAGTCCCAATGATTCCAATATGATTCGTTTTAGTAGTTTCACTAGCTTCTTTAGCACCGGGTTTTATAACCCCAATCATTGGAATAGTAAATTCTTTTTTCATTGCATCCAATGCTTGAGCAGTGGCTGTATTGCAACCAAAGATAATTAATTTAACATTTTGGTTAATTAAGTACTGTACCATTTCACGTGTATAAGATATGATTTGTTCATGGGTCTTGATTCCATAAGGCATCCGTGCCTCATCGCCGATAAAGATTACATCTTCATTTGGCATCTGATGGATTACTTCATTAACGACTGTCAAACCACCTAAGCCTGAATCTAGTACTCCAATTGGTCTATTATCACTCATAAATGTATCCCTGCCTTTATTTAAATAAGCGAATTATTTGTATTTACATGAAAAGATTTATGTTCTATCTTTTACATTGACTTAAAAAGCAATTATTCTAATGATATAATAAATTGTCTGAAAAAAGGAGTTAAAGCAATGGCCGCAAAATCAAAAGATCTTAACAAAAAAACGTTAACGGATTCTTCACAAGAAAATAAAGATGGTAATAATGTAGATGCGTTAACTGAAAATTACTTTGCCGTTTCGGTACTCCGCGATTTTATTCTTCCTGACCTTCTCGATAAAGATACCGTTGAATTACTATACTGGGCAGGCAAGAATCTTAGCCGACAATTAATTCTTGATATGGAAAGTCTACCTGAATTATTTTCCAAAGCTGGCTTTGGAACGTTAACAGTTACCAAACAAACACCAAGTAGTTACACATATAGTTTAAATGGTCCAGAAGTCGTTCAACGATTTGATACTAATAATGATGATCCAGAATTTTCATTAGAGACTGGAATAATTACTGAAACTGTTGAAAAAACGATTGCAGCATATTGTTTAGGAACTTATACTGTCAACAGTAAAGCCAAAAGCGTTTCAATTAAAATACAAATTGATCGAAACTAAAGTATACACCAAAAATCGATTGATGTGGATGGATCCATCTGTAAATGTAATTGATAACGATTAATTTAATTAAATTACTGAATAATATGTTTTAATTTTTTAAACATGATAATAGACCTAGTAATTACACATTACTGGGTCTATTTTTTTATTCTTCGGAATCTTCTTCTATCCTAACTTGAACTAAGGTCAAATGTGGCAAAGCAATTGGAATAATAACATTGTCATCTTTTTGACGTAAAACAACCTCTTTTTTGACCGATTGATTATCATGACGCAAAATAACAACAGCCTTTTTGCCAGCAACTTCAGATGCTGCATGCCAGGTGATTTGATTGTAATCATCTAAAGTAAAGTTAGCTATCCAAAGCGTTTGACTATCTTCTCCCCCAATTGCTAATTTGGTATTAGGCATCTTAGAAAGATAATCGACTGAAACGATCGAGTCCAGCATCTTTTGGTAAAGGACCTGCTTAAAACCAATATATTGCGACTCCCAACCATACTTTTCATCTTCATTCATGGGCATAACGATAATGTGATCATCAATCATGGTCATTACTTTACCAAGTTTTTTATCTTCTTGATTGTAAGCGTAAGTCCAGACGTCAACTTGAGCTTCATTGTCATAATCAAGCTGCAAATAATCGCCTGTATGTTGCAACATTGAGATTCTTGGATTCTTAATGCCCTCAATCGTTTGATTGTCAGCACTCTCAAAAGTTTGATAGCCGCTTCTGACTTGATGCCACTTGGCAGATTTAATATGCAACAATTTGCCCAAGTCTCGGTCCAATAATACTTGCACGGCTTTACCATCTAGCAAAACAATGTTGTTTTCAATTAAGTCGGTGACCTGCTCTGTTTTCATATTCCGAAACAATTGTCCACTAATGGCTATAATTTCATCCTCTAAGCGTAATCCGGACTGATAAGGAACAATTGATGTCGCAAAGCCAAACGTGCTTAACAAGGCCGCCCAATTAGTTTCATGAGGCAACAGTTCTTTAATATCTTTTCCTATCTTTGTATGCAGTGTATAACTTGAATCTTGGTCAACTAAAATTTTGATGCCTTGGCTTTGACCCATCTTTAAGGTTCTGGAAGTTATTTCATTTAAAAATGGTTTGCTTTCAGCCAACATCTCTGCGTAATGATATTCATCGTTGATACCATTGCCGCTCATATCAAACAGGTTCATTAGAATTCCTTTAGCTCCTACTAAAGCTGATGTCTCTATTTGAAATTGAGTAAATTTCAATGATTTGACGAATGGCGAATACATGTAATTTTCCAATTCTGGGAAAAGTTGTGCTTCGTCACCTAAATATGCAGCTGTAGTACGCGTATATTTTTCAAAAGTCCGTGAATATTTTAAAGGTGCAATTTCGTTATAGGCTGGCAAATGTGGTCGAGCAATTCTGGGATGTCCGGCACCACTTAAATTATCAAATAATTTATTCCAATCACGAGCTTCCAAAGCATGCCAATCTGGTAAAGATGTCATCAATGCTAAATTAGTTTGGGGCGAAATGACATGAACTCGACCTTCAATTTGATGGACAGTTTCAATCATTTCCTGACGAGCAACATCTAAATAGACTCGTCTTTCTTTGGTTGGTTCCCCAGTTTGCAAAATTTTTTTTACAAATTGTGCTCGAGATATTTTTTCATCTAATTTATCTTGATATATTTTCATATGGTGGTCGCAAAAACATCCCAATTCCAATGGACTGTGATTGAAATGACGAAAATCATCTTCTAACCAAAGTTCTTTAGGATGAATTGAAGCGTATTGGGCGTAACGATCTGTTAGGTAGTCTCGCCATTTTTCATCAGCTGGACAACCAATTGATTGCGCAACTCGCCCATTTTGGTCCACCATTGGCTCAAAACCTGCTGCAATCTTTTGTCCGCGGTCACTATGCATCAACGTTGAAAAAGGGTTCAAACTGAATGTTATTTCAGATTTTTTCAATTTCTTAGCGATTTTTTCAATTGCATCTAACCAAGTTTGAGTCTGCTCCGCATCCAAATGACCAGCATTTATTTCTTCTGAATTCATGAAAAACGTTACATTATCTATCAAAGCATTCTGACAAAAATCGAGTAGTTTGTCATCCTTAGCCTTAGTGTTAGTCCGATAATCAATTGAATAACGTAAAGAATACTGAAACATACAATTCACCTCAATCATTATTTTTAATAATAAAACGGTTTCATTTTATCACAAAAAAATAATAAAAAAAGTTCCATAATTACTAGATTCACTTCTAATAACTATGGAACTTATTTATTAATCAGAATAACTGTCCAAAACTTTTGCTAATTGAGCTTTGTTACGGAAACCAGTTAATTTATCAACTACTTCGCCATCTTTTTTAACGAGTAGCGTTGGAATTGCCATAATTCCAAATTTCTTTGGTGTATCAGGGTTAGCATCAACATCCATCTTCAAGAACTTAACTGAATCATCATCCTCAGATAGATCTTCAACTACAGGTGATTGCATGCGACATGGACCACACCAAGTTGCCCAAAAGTCGACTAAGACGACACCATCTTTTGTTTCTTCTTCAAAATTCTTATCTGTTACTTCATCAACCATTATAATCACTCCTTTAACAAAATAAATATTATCATTAATGCCTAATCTTTAAAAAGTTTTTGCTTAATCTACAAATCTACGATTGTAGCACCGGAACCACCAGAGCTGGCAGGAGCATATCCAAATGATTTAACACGCGGATTTCTGCGCAAATAGTTGGTAACTCCCTTTCTGATAACGCCAGTACCAAAGCCATGAACGATTGTTACTTGATTATAACCAGCCAATAAAGCTGAATCAATATATGAATCTAATTCCGACATAGCTTCTTCATAACGTTTGCCACGTAAATCTAACTTGCTAGAAAGTCCTGAACTCTTAGTTCTCTTAACCATGGTTGGTTTCTTTTCAGGTTCTGGTTCAACATTTTTGACCTTTTCTAGTTCGTCAGCCGCAAATTTCATTTTTAAGATACCTAATTGTACTTCAAATTGATCATTCTTGTCTTTTCTAACAATTGTCCCAATTTGGTCGTACTGCAAGGATTTAACATGGTCGCCAACTTTTAATTGTTGACGACGTTTATTCCGACGCAAAACTCGATTCTTTTTGACTGAATCATCTTGATGCAAGTTCTTAAGGCCAGTCTTAGCCGCAATGATTTGATCTTCCTTAACAGCTACGCCGTCACGTTGCATCTTGTGCAACTGGTCAATAATCTTATCTGATTCCTTTTTGGCTTTAGCAACGATTTGATTAGCTCGAACCTTAGAAGCTTGAATTTCAGAATTCTTCGATTTATCGAGATCATCACGTTTCTTTTCGTATTCTTTTTGAACGCCTTTATTTTTGTCCAATTGAATCTTCAACTGGTCATTTTTTTGTTCAAATTCTTTACGACGATCTTCCAAATCAGCAATCATATTATTCAAATCTTGACTCTCGCCATCCATCAAAGCCTGTCCACGGTCAACTACGCTTCGATCCATTCCTAAACGAGCCACAATATTAAAGGCATTACTTGCACCAGGAATCCCTATCAACAAGCGATATGTAGGTTTAAGCGATTCATCGTCAAATTCCATGCTGGCATTGATTGTATCAGGTGCATTATAAGCATAGATTTTCAATTCTGGATAATGAGTCGTTGCCATAATATAACATTTTGAAACTGATAATTTTTCCAAAATTGCAATCGCAATGGCAGCACCTTCTTGAGGATCAGTTCCGGCACCTAATTCATCAATCAAGACTAAGCTGTGTTCTGATACTTTGTGAATGATATTAATAATATTATCCATGTGAGATGAGAACGTACTTAAATTTTGTTCGATTGATTGCTCATCACCAATATCGACGAAAACCTCGTCAAAAACGGCAACTTCACTTTCTTCACGAGCAGGAATAAAGAGTCCTGCTTGAGCCATTAATTGAATCAATCCAAGAGTTTTCATGGTGATAGTCTTACCACCTGTATTAGGACCGGTAATGAGCATCGTCTTGTAGCCATTGCCCATTTTAATATCATTGGCGACGACTTTATCAGGGTCGATCAGTGGGTGTTTAGCATTATACAAGTCAACTGTATGGTCATCAGAAATAATTGGTTCAGTGGCTTTAATTTCTTTAGCATACTTAGCTTTAGCGTTAATTAAGTCAAACTGAGCTAAAACTTCATTATTTTTAACAATTTCATTGATTTCAGGACGAACTAAATTAGATAGATTATTTAAAATCCGATTCTCTTCAGAACGTTCTGAAACTTGAGCTTCGTGCAGTTGATTATTTAGACCGACGACTGCTTGTGGTTCAACGTAAAGAGTTTGCCCACTGGCACTTTGGTCATGGACAACTCCACCAAATCTCGTCTTGTATTCAGTTTTAACAGGGATAACAAAACGGTCATCACGTAAAGTCACGATAGGTTCAGTTAAATATTTGGTATTTTTACCACGCGTAAACTGATTCATCGTTTGTCTGATTTGGTCATTTAATTTGCCGATATGATTTCTGATATATTTCAAATCTTCAGAAGCTGTATCTAAAACTCGACCCGTTTCATCCAATGAACGAGCCAACAATTTAGTCAACTTAGGATTATCGATCAAATCATCATTCAAATGATACAACTGACGCAAATCAACTTGATCATCTTTTAAATCTTCGAAGAATTCTTTTAATTCACTAGTATTTTTCAGAACTTGTCCAATAGCAGCCAATTCTGTTCCGTTCAAATTTCCGTCTTTTTTTAAACGATTAGCTTCATCATGCAAATCAGCTAATTTTCGAACTGGGATTTCCCCCTTAATACGAATAATATCGGCTCCATCTTTGGTTTGATCAATCAGTCTTTGAACGATTGATTCAACCGACATTGGCATTAATTTTTTTAAGAGAGTTTTCCCACGTGTTGTAATCAGATATTTGGCAATTTCAGCTTTGATCTTGTCAAATTCCAATACTTTCAAAGCTTTATTATTCATCAATCTCTCCTATTACAAAATAAGACTGAAACAAATTGTCCCAGTCTAAAAGTTATGCGGCACCTATCCACAAATGACTAAGTAAACCTGTCAAAACAGGCGTACTCTTAATCATTGTTGAAGCCACAAAAGAATGTTGCAAAGCGTGTTGGATACCAACTACTGGAATCATCGCTAACAATAATAAGACCATAAAGATACTTACATAAGTTACGACGAAGGCAATAATTCCTCCACTCAAAACATTTATATCATTGTACATCGGAAAATACGTTAACTTTTTAAAATATAGCCCTAAAAAGCGCATGATAATCCAGCCAATGAAACAAACAAATATAAACGCAAAGGCACGGTAAAATGCATTGTCTAGTTCCATACCAACTTTTGTTGAGAAAAAGGCAAATTCACTGCCTAAATTAGCAGATGGATATGGTACGAGCATTTCAAATTTTGGGCCTAAAAACTTAAATGACACTAAGGCCAAAGCAAAAAATACTACGTAACCAACTGCATAAAATGTCTCCATGGCTAAACCACGGCGGGCACCAATATAAAAACCATAAATCAAAAGTAAAATAAGTAACAGACTAAGCATTATTTCCCCTTACTTCATTCATGCTAAAAAGCGTATTTAAAATCATATTATGAACTGACCATAAAACCAAACGATTGGCTTGCGCCAATCGTTATTGTTTTATCTTATTCCTCGTCACTTGTGAAGGTGTTCAATACCTCTTGAACCATATCCCATTCATCTGGATCTTCAATCGGATTCAATTCGCCAGCATCAACATCGCCATTTTCATCTGGTGAAAATGAAAATGCTTGAACTTCAATCTCATCTGAATCCTCAGATTCCTTAGGATACAAGAAGACATATGATTTACCATAATCATCGGAATCAAAAGTAAAAAGAATTTTGTAAACTTCTTTATTGCCTTCATCATCACTTAAAATAACTTCATCTAAATCTTTTGGTGGTTGTTTTTCATTCATATTTATCACCTTAATTTCGTGTTAGTTTACCTTTAGCATCAAGATAATTTTGTAGAATCATTTCCGCAGCAATCTTATCGATGACTTTTTTACGTTTCTTGCGTGAAACGTCAGCTTCATCAATCAGCATTCTTTCAGCTTGAACTGTTGTTAAGCGTTCGTCAATAAAATCGATTGGCAAATGGAATCTATCTTCTACCATTTTGCCATACTCGCGAGATTTTTCCACTCTTGGTCCCTCAGTATTATTCATATTTTTGGGCAAGCCCAAAACAACTCCGGTTGCTTTTTTTGCCTCAATTATTTCGCCAAGACGATCCAAGCCAAATTCTTCTTTATCTTCGTTAATACGAATAATTTCTACTCCCTGAGCTGTCCAGCCTAAAAGATCGCTACAGGCAACTCCGACAGTACGTGAACCAACATCTAAACCTAATAATCTCATTTATTTACCTTGGTTGAGATAACTCTTAACTAATTCTTCAATTATCTCGTCTCTTTCATGTTTCAAAATCAAATTACGGGCATCATTGTGTCGTGGAATGTATGCTGGGTCACCAGAAAGTAAGTAACCAACAATTTGATTAATTGGATTATAACCCTTTTCTTCTAGTGACTGATAAACACTTTGCAGTGTTTCTTTAACATCTTTGCCTTTATTCTCATTAAAGTCAAAACTCATAGTTTTATCAAGTGAACTCATGGCAAACCTCCATATAACTAAAATTTAAGTGACTGAATAGCTTCATTTCAATTATAGCCCACTTTAATAAGATTTAATAATATCTTTGGCTAATTGTAACGCATTTGTTAAACCAGCAGGATTTTTCCCACCAGCTTGCGCCATATCTGGACGGCCACCGCCGCCACCTTGAATTTCCTTAGATATTTTTTTAACTAAATCTCCAGCCTTAACGCCTTTTGCTTGTGTAGCTTGATTTACAGCCACGACTAAACTAGCTTTTTTATCGCCACTTGCGCCAAGTACCAAAATATCAGATTTAGCATCATTTTTCCAAGTATCGGCTAATTGTCTTAATGTTGCCATATCAGTAGGAATAATGTTTGAAATAACTTTATATCCATTGATTTCCTCAACATTATCGAAGACTTCATCAGCTTTTTGAGTTGTCAATTGAGTCTTAAGATTTTGATTGTCTCGCTTGAGTTCTTTAATCTCATCGACCATTTGGTTTGCTCTAGCTGGAACGTCTTTTAGTTGATTAACTTTCAAATTCTTAGCAGTTTCTTGTAACAATTGTAATTGTTCATTCAAATATTCAAAGGCTTCTTCACCTGTGACAGCTTCAATTCTTCTTGTACCAGAACCAATAGCTGATTCAGAAGTAATCTTGAAAAGTCCTAATTCAGAAGTATTGTGGGCATGTGTTCCTCCACAAAATTCAGTTGAATAATCATCGATTTCAACAACGCGGACCTTGTCGCCATACTTTTCACTGAATAAGGCAATTGCACCCTTTTTCTTCTTAGCCTCTTCAATTGGCAAAACTTCTGTTTTAACTGGAATAGCAGCCCAAATCTTTTCATTAACGATTTTTTCCAATTGACTGATTTGTTCATCTGTCAAAGCAGCATTGCTATTAAAATCAAATCGTAAGTAATCAGGCTCAACTAATGATCCTGCTTGGTGCGTTCTGGAACTGACAACATCACGTAAAGCTTGATCCAATAAGTGAGTTGCAGTGTGATTGTGACGAACCTTTTCACGAAAATCAACATCAATTTCCAATTTGTAGTCAGTATCAACTGAAATCTCTGACATAACATTTACCACGTGGATATTTTGACCATTAGGAGCATGTTGAACATCAACAACTTCAGCAACTTGATTGCCTTTTAAGTCATAAATATTACCGGCATCGGCAACTTGACCACCCATTTCAGCATAAAAAGGAGTCTTATCAAAGACTAATTGTGCTTGACCTTCAGCAATTGTTTTAACTTCCTTGTCATCAGCAATGATATTCTTCAAATTGCTTTGAGTTTCATTGTGATCATAACCGACAAACTCACTAGGGGTCTTGATTTCCATCAAAGTTTCATCTTGCATACCCATTGATTGTAAATTGCCACGAGCATCACGAGCACGTTGCTTTTGAGCTTCCATGTTTTCTTTGAAGCCTGCTTCATCGACGCTCAAGCCTTCATCTTCAGCATACTCACGAGTAAGTTCCATAGGGAAGCCATAAGTATCATAAAGTTTGAAAGCACTAGCTCCGTCAATAACAGTTTGTTTTTCTTTACGAAGATCACTAATCACACCATTCAATAGTGCTAGACCAGCATCGAGTGTTTCTGAAAAGCGTTTTTCTTCTTGTTGAATCGTTTTAGCAATAAATTCTTGTTGTTGGCTAACTTCTGGATAATAACTTTCCATAATTTTACCAACGATTGGAACTAATCTATACAAGAAAGGACCATTGACGCCTAACTTCTTACCATTCAAAACTGCACGTCTAATCAATCTTCTGATAACGTAGCCACGTCCTTCATTTGAAGGCAAAGCTCCATCGCCAACCGCAAAAGAAACCGTTCTAGCGTGATCGGCAATAATCTTAAATGAAATATCATCTTCAGCATTTTCGCCATACTTCTTATTGCACAATTGACCAACATCTTCAATCAAAGGCATGAACAAATCAGTTTCAAAGTTTGTTCTTGTTCCTTGAACAATTGATACTAGACGTTCTAGACCCATCCCCGTATCAATGTTTTTATGAGGCTGTTCAACGTATTGACCATTTGGCAAGTGATTTAATTCTGAAAAGACAATATTCCAAACTTCAAGGTAACGTTCATTTTCGCCACCAGGATAATTTTCAGGGTCATCTTCTGAAAGGTTATTAAATTCTTGACCACGGTCATAAAAGATTTCGGAATCAGGACCACAAGGACCTTCACCAATATCCCAGAAATTATCTTCATTCTTTAGAATATGGTCTTCAGGAATTCCCACTTCAGCCCATAGTTTTTGAGTTTCAGTATCTTTAGGATAAGTTGTCACATACATCTTATCTTTATCCATACCAATCCATTCAGGACTTGTTAAAAATTCAAATGCCCAAGGAATAACTTCTTTTTTAAAGTAATCACCAACTGAGAAATTACCAAGCATTTCAAAAAAGGTTTGGTGACGAGCTGTCTTACCAACATTTTCGATATCATTCGTTCTGATACATTTTTGAGCATTAGTAATCCGTGGATTCTTAGGTACAACGGTACCATCAAAATACTTCTTTAAAGTAGCAACACCAGAATTAATCCACAACAAAGTTGGATCATCGTGTGGTATCAATGATGCACTGGGTTCAATCATGTGACCTTTTGTCTGGAAAAAGTCTAAAAACATTTTTCTTATTTCAGCACTTGATAAATTTTTCATTTTATCTCCCCTAAAAAAACACAAAATCGCTGCAATTCCAAGGACGCCACTGCGCGGTACCACCTTGTTTGCAACGATTCTCGTTAGCCTCTCAAAAATATTATCTACAATTTAAATTGGCAGCATCTTTATCTTAAATATTTAGGCTTTCTCACCATCTAGCCTTCTCTTAAAATATCTAACACAAGATATATCCAAAGAAAATATTAACCATCAACTCAAAAATTGTCAATATTTATAATTTTTGACTAATCTTTATTCTTTTTACGTCTTGCATCACGTTCGCGACGACGATCTTGTCTGATACGAACTTTTCTTTGTTGACGACGTTCTTCATTGATTGCTTTTTTAATCTTATTCTTGTAGCCAGGCTTTTTCTTAGTTTTTTGTTTCTTAACGAAACCAACTAGCTTAGTATCAAGTTTCTCTTGGTCAGCCTTACGGTTTACTCGACGGTCACGTTCCTTAACATCGACTACTTCACCATTCTTGATATCTTTATCAACGAATTTGATGCCCATGTGTTCAATATCGGCAATTTTATTTTCCTCACCTGGATCATATAAAGTAATGGCAATTCCTGACATTTTGTTACGGCCAGTTCTACCAACACGGTGAATGAAAAAGTCCAAGTCATCAGGGATTTCCGCATTGATAACATGGGAAACACCATTGATATCAATTCCACGAGCAGCTAAATCTGTTGCAACGACGAATTGATAATCCATATTTTCAACTTGTTTCATAGTTCTTTTACGTTCTCTAGGAGTCAAGCCACCATGAATCCGAGCGACTTTCAAGCCTTTATTGCGTAAATAATTGTAAATCGTATCAACAGTTTTTTTAGTATTAGCGAAAACTAAAACTAAGTATGGTTCACCCATTGTCATTAAGCGATAAATGATTTCATTCTTATCGCGTCCATGAGTGAACATCAACCAATTGTCAACATTTTTCGGAATAATCGTTCCTGATGTGATTTCAACACGTTTAGGACCATGCATATACTTCTTCAAAAATGGTTCAAGTTTTTGAGGAATAGTAGCTGAAAAGACCATCATTTCACGGTCTTCTGGCAACTTCTCAGTGATATTGTCAACTTCTTGTAAAAAGCCCATATCCAAAGTCATATCAGCTTCATCAATTACATATCTTTGAACATTTTCAACGTGTAAATCATTTTCACGAATCAAATCCCATAAACGTCCGGGAGTTCCAATTGCGATTTGTGGTTGGTGAGCTGCCAACTTTCTCTTTTGACGGTCACGGTCTGCCCCACCAACAAAGATAAAGGCATTATATTCTTCAGGATAATTCTTTAAAATAGCTTGCGTATCTTCATAGATCTGATAAGCCAATTCTCGACTGGGAGTAGCGATAAGGAGCTGAACTTCTTGATCCTTAGTCAATGCATTCATTGAAGGTAGCAGGAATGCGTGAGTTTTACCTGAACCGGTTTCGGATTGAACGATAATATCTTTTTTCTTATTAACTAAAGATATTACAGCCTCCTGAACCTTAGTTGGTTCCTCAAAATTAATTTCTTTTAATGATTTATTGATTGCATCATTAAAATTGTATTGTGAAAATTTAGTCATCTATTCACCCTTCTGGTTATATTTAGCTACGATTTCTTTCAATTCTTCAAACATTTGTTTAACTTCTGCCAAGTCTTTTGCGGTTGCGCCACTTGCTAGTGGGTGTCCGCCACCATCATGCTCTTTAGCTAATTCATTGATGATTGGTCCTTGAGAACGCAAGTGCATTCTAAATGTGCCATCATCTTTTTGAACAGCTTCCATCCATGAGCGAACTTCTTTAAGACGTCCTGGAGTTGAAACTACTGAGTTAGCTTGTTCTTGATTGATGCCTAACTTCTTCATTAAGTCGAGGTCAATCACTGCATAAGCTGCTCCTGAGTCATCGATTTGTAGAATATCGAAGAGGACTCCTTGCAATTTAGCCTGTTTCAAAGTAATTTCATTCATTTTATTGTTGATAGCCGCCGTATCGACACCTAAGGCGATGAATTTGCCACCGACTTCCATCGTGTGTTGAGTTGTGGCAGGATACAAGAAACGGCCTGTATCGCCAACAATCCCTGCATATAGATAGTAAGCAACTTCCTTAGTTAATTCTAAGTCGGAACTGCTTGCAATCAAATCAGCAATAATTTCTGAACTAGAACTGGCATCTGTGTTAACGAATAATTGATCTCCATAAGCATCATCGTTAGGATGATGATCGATTTTGATTAAGAAAGCTCCATCATCAAAACGTTGATCATCGATTCTTGGTCGATTAGCTGTATCAGTGACGATAACCAAAGCATCTTGATAGTCTGCATCAGTTACTTCATCAACTGTACTAAGCCATTTGAGACCTTCTGTATTATTTCCCCCAATTAAAACTTTTTTCTCGGGAAAAGCTTGATGAATCGTTGTTGCTAAACCTGCTTGTGATCCCAATGCATCAGGATCAGGGTTTTGATGACGTAGAATGATAATTCTATCATATTTTTTAATTGTTGCAATTATTTCGGCAAAGCTATTCATAAAAGTTGTCCTCCTTATAAGACAAATCCAAAGAAACTTCTTCGTAAGATAAAGGATCCAAATTAGTAACGGTAATCCCCAATAAGCGAATTTTTTGATCAGTCACCTTTAATTTATCATAAATATCCTTGGCAACACGATAAATATCGCTTTTTGTTTGCACATAATCTTGGAAACTCATTCGTCTAGTAATCGTTTCAAATTCGGAATTTCTCAATTTCAGGACGACCGTCTTGCCATGTTGTCGTTTCTTCTTTAAATCTTGACTGACCATTTCAGCCAGAAAATCTAATTCGTGGTCAATCTGTTCTTCCGTGACTAAATTTCGATTATAAGTGCGTTCTCGACCAATTGATTTGCGCAACCGGTGCCCTTGTACTGGAGAGTCGTCAATTCCGTGGACTCGTTTGTAAATTACATACCCCATTTTACCAAACTTCTTCAAAAAGGCATCTTGGTCCATATTTTGCAAGTCTTCACCAGTATAGATTCCTAAGTCATGGAGCTTTTCCTGCATAGCTTTTCCGATACCATTGAATTTTTCAATCGGAATTGGTTTGAGAAATTCTTTGGCATATTTTCCCAAAATAATCGTCCGACCAAACGGCTTGCGATAATCTGAAGCCATCTTCGCTAAAAATTTATTGTAGGAAATCCCAACTGAACAAGTTAAGCGAGTTTCTTTAACGATTCTTTGTTGGATATAACTGGCAATTTTAATGGTATTTGTTTCATGTAATTTATTTTCGGTTACATCAAGATAGGCTTCATCTAAGGCTACCGTTTGATAATTATCAGTTACATCTGAAAAGATAGCATGAATTTGGTCGGATACTTGTCGATACAATTCAAAATTAGGTGGAGAAATCACCAATTTGCTCTTAGGTATTAATTCAACCGCTTGTTGAGCTGGCATAGCTGAATGAGCACCGTATTTTCGAGCATTATAATTTGCAGTTGTCACAACCCCGTGATGGTTGTGCTTTCTAGGGTCTTGGGCAACAATTAAACATTTCTTTTTGTATTCGGGATGTTCTCTTTCTTCCACAGACGCGAAAAAAGCATCCATGTCAACATGGATGATTTTTCGATTTTCTTCAATTTTAATTGGTATTTTTAAAAAGATGACTCACACCACCCTTAGTCCCAGATCCAAGTATTACCATCACGTTCTAATAGCATTTCGGCAGCATCAGGACCCATTGTTCCACTAATGTAATTAGGAAATTCGGGAGTTTGACTGTCCCAACGTTCTCTAATAGTGTCGATATATTTCCAAGTACTTCTCAATTCATCCCAAAGCGTAAAGTGAACACGATTTCCTGAAAGAATATCAATAATTAAGCTTTCATAAGCTTCACGGGCATGATTGAATTCAGCTTCTTCAGGGAATTTGATGAAATCTTGACCAGAATCTTTATAATTGATGCCGTTAATCAAAATACTTTGACCATCAATTTGTTCAATCAACAAAGTAACGACGGTATTAGCTCTAATTCCTAAATCAGCTACCTTATCGTTAAAGACAATATCAACACGGGATTGCTTATCAGGCAATCTCTTACCTGAACGAACATAGAATGGCACGCCACTCCAACGCTTTGATTCAAATTCAATTTTACCAGCTGTAAATGTTTCAATTTCAGAATCTGATGCTACTTTATCTTCTTCACGATAAGATTTTTTCTCGCCTAATTTGTCAGTGTCATATTGACCACGAACAAAACTCTTATCAACTTGTTCTGGTGTAAGTTCTTTCAAACTACCAAAGAGATCGCATTTGTGTTGGTGAATAACTTTAGCATCAGTTGCATCAGGTTCATCGCTAGCAACAGCACCAATAATTTGCATAATATGATTTTGAACCATATCTCTTAAAACTCCAGCCGTTTCGTAATAACCGCCACGATCTTCAACACCAAGCGATTCAGCTAAAGTAACTTGAATATTTGAAACATATTTATTATTCATAGCTTTTTCAAAAGTAGGGTTATTGGCACGGATATGTGGAATATCTTGTACCATTTCCTTACCTAAATAGTGATCGATTCGATAAATATCATCTTCAGGAAAGGCCTTTGAAATATTTCCGTTCAGCTCGCAAGCTGAATCTAAATCACGTCCAAAGGGTTTTTCGATAACTAGACGATTGTAGCCACTAGTTTTCAAACCTTCAGAATTAATATGTTCAGCTACGGTACCAAAGAATCTTGGGGCAATAGCCATGTAATAAACACGGTTATGACCGCAATCAAACTGGTCATCCAATTTAGCAGCCAAATTCTTCAAAGCAATATAATGTTCTGAATCGTTCACATCGTGTGATTGATAGTAAAAATGTTTGGCAAATTCTTTCATAACATCTTCATCATCATCAAAATAATCCTTCAAAGAAGTGATAACAGTCTCGCGGAAATAATCATCACTCCATGGACGACGTGCTGTTCCAATAACAGCAAAGTGATCCTTTAGAAAACCTGATTTGTATAATCGGAATAAAGAAGGATAAAGTTTCCGATGTGCTAGGTCTCCGGAACCCCCAAAAATAATAAATATTGCTGATTTCTCTTTAACCATTTTTTTAACTCCTTTGAAAGCATCATGTACTTATATTTTACAACATGTCTACTTAAACATCTGTTTAATTGACTTATTAATCATCAATAATTTGAATACTTTATATCTATGAAACTTTTTAATATCAACACTTTAAATAATACCCCTTAAAGTGAGGTTTAGGGCAAGTATAAAGACCTTTTAAACTAAAAAAACATCATCAATTTGTAAGCAAATCAATGATGTCAAAAATTTTACTTTTGTTGACAGAAACCTCTCAAATATTCAATTGTTTCTTCTTTAGTTTTAAAACCTTGTTGCTCTTTTACTTCTTCTAGTTTTTGTTGAGATTTCTTACTCAATGATTCTGGAACAACTTTTTTATGTTCGTTTTCAGTCATTTCATTTCACCTCACAAATAACAGGGTAACCTATTTTGACCCAAATAAAAAAGATTGGAACTCAAGGTTTCAATCTTTTTTATTAATTTACTTTGTTTCGTCTTTAGTATCATCATTAACAGCATCGTCAGTCTTTGGTGCTTCTTTAGATTCTGGCTCTGATTTTACTTCAGGTTTAGCTGCAACGGCATCATCTTTAGGAGCATCTGTTGTTTCAGCTTTTGGTGCATCTTCTGTTGTTTCAGCTTCAGCATCTTTATTATCAGTATTTTCAGGTTGTTTAGCAGCACTGTCTTTTGTAGCTCCACTAACTTTGTTAGCAGGTTCTGCACGACGAATGAAATTCAAATCAAATGTTAGATAAATTCCATCGCAATCAACAACAACTTCTTTACTTGCACGATCGATTGATGCAACAACACCCTTAATACCACCAAGTGTAACGACTTTGTCACCCTTGTTCATAGCACTAAGCATTTCTTGACGTTTTTGTTGTTGCTTCTTTTGTGGACGAATTGATAAAAAGTACATACCAACAAACATCACAACAATAAGAATAATAAATCCCATTGATCCACCACCGGCTGCAGCGCCTAATGTAAGCATATTCAAATTTTCCACCTCTTAATAATTTGCATAACTATAGGATAACAGAGATTTTCATCTGTTTCCATAATACAAGATTTTTCTTATAAAAATCTTCTAAAATTTCTTTGCATTTTCTTTATTGAAACCATAATCTTCAAAGACATGTTCTCTAAATTCTAATAAGTTATCATCTCGAATTGCTTGACGAACACCCTTCATCAAGTTCAACAAGAAGTACAAATTATGATAGCTAGTCAAATGCGTTCCAAATAATTCATTGGCATTAATCAAATGACGAATGTAAGCACGTGAATAATTACGACAAACGTAACAATCGCAATCTTCATCGATTGGTCGAAAATCACGAGCATATTTGGCATTTTTAACAACCAAACGACCGTGAGTTGTCATACAAGTACCATTTCTGGCAATTCTCGTTGGCAAGACGCAATCGAACATATCGATTCCTCTAATAACGCCGTCAATCAAGGAATCCGCAGTACCAACTCCCATCAAATAACGAGGTTTATTTTCAGGTAGCATTGGTGTAGTGAAATCAAGCACACGATTCATTTCTGTCTTCGATTCACCAACAGATAAACCACCAATCGAATAACCAGGGAAATCCATGCTTACTAAATCTCTGGCACTTTGCTTTCTGAGGTCTTCAAAGCCGGCACCTTGAACGATACCAAAGAGCGCTTGCCAATCAGGATTACGGTGAGCTCTTAAGCCACGTTCGGCCCAACGACTAGTTCTAGCCACTGATTTTTTGATGTAATCGTAGCTTTCAAAAAATGGTGGACATTCGTCTAAACTCATCATGATATCTGGACCTAAATAGTTTTCAATCTTGATAGCTTTTTCAGGCGATAAGAATTCACGACGACCGTTCAAATGATTTTTGAAGTGAACACCGGCCTCAGTGATATCACGCCTGTTAGCTAGTGAAAAGACTTGAAATCCACCAGAATCAGTCAAAATACCCTTATCCCAATTCATGAATTTATGCAAGCCACCGGCTTCTTTAACGATATCTTCACCAGGACGTAACCATAAGTGATAGGTATTCGACAAGATTATTGAAGCTCCAATTTTTTCCAAATCTTCTGGGGCCATATTCTTAACTGAAGCCTCAGTTCCAACAGGCATAAACATTGGCGTTTCAAAAGTTCCATGGGGTGTTTCCAATTGACCCAAGCGCGCTCCAGTATGTTTTTCCTTTTTGATTAATGTATATTTTACAGCTAGTTCCATAACTTTCCTCTACTTAATGAACATCGCATCACCAAAACTGAAGAAACGATACTTCTCCTCAACAGCGTGTTGGTAAGCGTTCAAAATATTTTCTCGACCAGTAAATGCGGCCACTAGCATAACTAAAGTTGATTTTGGCAAATGGAAATTCGTAATGAATTCATCAACCACTTTCCATTGATAGCCCGGTTTAATGAAGATGTCTGTCCAACCACTATCGGCCTTGATTTCGCCATTGAACTTAGTTCCAATCGTCTCCAAGGTTCTGATTGAAGTAGTTCCAGTCGCTACTATTTTGCCGCCGTTTTTCTTGACGTCATTTAAAGTCTTGGCTGAATCTTCATCCAAACGATAAAATTCTGAATGCATCACATGTTTATCAACATCAGTTTCAGTCACTGGTCTAAAGGTACCAAGTCCAACGTGCAATGTCACGTAAACTAGTTTGACACCCTTATCTTCAACCTTTTTCAATAAGTCCTTAGTCCAGTGCAAACCAGCAGTTGGTGCAGCAGCAGAACCATTTTCCTTGGCGTAAACTGTTTGATATCGATCAGGGTCATCAAGTTTTTCTTTGATGTAAGGAGGCAAAGGCATTTCACCCAATTGCTCCAAAATCTCCATGAAGATACCTTGATAATGAAATTCAATGATTTTGCCACCATGTTCCAAATTTTCGAGAACTTCAGCTTCCAATTGATCATCATCGCCAAATTTCACCTTAGTTCCAACTTTGGCACGCTTAGCAGGCTTCATCAAAACTTCCCACTTATCGCCCTCAATATTATTGAGCAGCAAAACTTCTTCGTGTCCATCAGTGTCTTCTTTGGTTCCATAAAGACGAGCTGGCAAGACACGTGAATTGTTCATAACTAAAGCATCCCCTGGATTCAAGTAATCCAAGATGTCATAGAAATGCTTATCTTGATACTTTCCTGTTTCATGATCCAAGACTAAAAGTCTCGATTGGTCACGATTCTTAATTGGTGTTTGAGCAATTAGTTCTTCCGGCAAGTCGTAATCGAAATCTTCTGTTGATAGTGACATATTCAAAATCTCCTTTAATAACTGGTTTTAAAACTTTCTTCAGATACGCCAAAACGAGCAAATCGCTTTACTCGTTTTTTTCAGGGTATGGCATCCCCATATGTTCATAGCCTTTTCTCGTTACAACGCGACCCTTGGCAGTTCTCTTCAAGAATCCCATTTGCATCAAGTAAGGTTCATAAACTTCTTCAATTGTTTCTTGATCTTCACCGATATTAGCGGCGATGACCTTCAAGCCAACAGGACCACCATTATACAATTCAATAATCATCATCAAAATACGACGATCCAAGTGGTCGAGTCCGGCATCGTCAACTTGTAATTGATTCAAAGCTGACTTTGCCATTTTATAATCAATTGTGTCTTTATTGGCGACTTGAGCAAAATCACGAACTCGCTTCAACAAGCGGTTGGCAATTCTTGGCGTCCCTCTTGAACGACGAGCAATTTCATGAGCACCCTCTTCGTCAACATTGATATTTAAAACGCTGGCTGAACGAAAGACGATTTTTGCTAATTCATCTATCGTATAGTACTCCATTCGTTCAACGATTCCAAACCGATCGCGCAATGGTGCTGAAAGTTTTCCAGCTGCTGTCGTTGCACCAATCAAAGTATAAGGAACTAATTGGTGATGCAAGGAACGTGATTCGCTGCCTTGACCAACAATGATATCGATATAGAAATCTTCCATAGCTGAATAAAGCACTTCTTCGACTGCACGAGGCATTCGGTGAATCTCATCAATAAACAAGACATCGCCTGGTTCAAGTTCATCTAAAACGGCTACTAAGTCACCTGATTTTTCAATTGAAGGACCAGTCGTCGTATGGATATTAACGCCCATTTCATTAGCAATAATCATTGCCAAAGTTGTTTTACCTAACCCGGGAGGTCCATATAACAAGACGTGATCCAAAGTTTGTTGCCGTTGTTTAGCAGCCTTGATATAAACGGCTAATTCTTTTTTAGCCTTTTCTTGACCTAAGTATTGGTCAAAACTTTGGGGACGTAATGTTTGTTCGACAACATCTTCAATGTCATCTAATGAATCTGCATCAGTCAAACGTTCATTATCGTTTTCGCTATTTTCGATTTTTGACACTCCCTTCTATTTTTAACTATCAATTTTACTTACTCAATAATTTTAAACCGGCACGCAAGTATTCATCGGCGGTCTTAAGATTTGTCTTTTCAAGTTGCGATTTGACCTTGCTGATTTCTTTTGGTGAATAGCCTAAGGAATCTAGAGCAGCTAAGCCATCTTCTAATTCTTGATTGGCAGTAGTTAAGGCCACTGGAGCTTGTCCTAAGGTCATTTGACCTTCAGATGTAAATTTGCCTGACAAATCCAAAATAATTTGTTGAGCTGTCTTCTTACCAATTTTAGGAAACTTAGTTAAGAATTTAACATCGTTATTTTCAATCGCGTGAATCAAGCCTTGCAAGTCTTGCCCAGCCAAAATTGCTAAAGCACTCTTAGGTCCAATTCCAGAAACGCTGATTAGGTGCAAAAAGATATTCTTCTCGTTCAAGTCATAAAATCCATACAATGCTTGCTCGTTATCACGAACGATCTGTTCGACGAACACACGAGTCTTTTGATTCTCTTCATAGCGATAAGGGTTGGCAACTTGGACTTTGTAGCCGACTCCGCCAACATCTACCACAATATATGAAGGGGTAACGATTGAAATCAAACCATTTAAATATTCAAACATTTTTTATTCACTCTCTCTAGTATCATGTGGATCTTGAATTCTCTTAAACATTTTTTCCAAATCTTTATTGCTAAATTGTACCAAGACTGGACGGCCATGGGGACAATTATAGGGATTTTCTGCTTTAGTCAAATTCTTCAACAATTGGATTGCTTCATTATCAGTCAGATGATGATTAGCTTTGATAGCACGTTTACAGCTCATCATGATAGCATTTTTTTCACGGAAACTGGCCACGCTGATTTTAGAATCATTCAATACATAATCGACCATTTCTTTGATAGTCGACTCTTCTTGACCCGGTACGAACCATGTTGGATGAGTATTGACGACAAAACTGTTTTGACCAAAGTCATCTAAATACAAGCCGATACTTTCTAACACTGGTTTCTTTTCCTTGATTAAAATACTTTCAGAATTAGGATAATCCAAAACTATCGGTACGAGTAATTTTTGTTGATCAGTTGAAACTTTACCAATTTCTTTTCGATAGTATTCGTAATTTACCCGTTCTTGAGCTGCATGTTGATCAATCAAGTAAAAGCCATCTTGGCTTTCGGCAACTAAATAAGTTCCGTGAATCTGACCAATGTAGCGCAAATCTGGAAAACTAGATTCAGCTTTAGTCTCCACTTGCTGAGAACTTTCGACAGTTGAAGTTTGCTTAGAATCTAAGACTTTAACTTTGCTTTCGACTTCATCTTTTAAACGTTGATCCCAGGCTTTTAAGTGTTTAGGATCTTTAAAGATTGGCATTCCGTCCATTGGCGTTTCCACTCGTTTTGGAGTTTCGACATTTTTTTGAGCAGTTGTAGTCAATGGTTCATTAATTTTATCGATAGCTGAGACATCTTGAAAACTGATTTGTTCCGGACGATACGTATCAACTGGCTTAGTTGGTTCTTTTTTACCAAGGTTTTTAACGGCATCAGGAATCAAATTTTGATTCGACAGCCGTTTCTTGATGCCCTCACTGATTAAATCAGCAATATGTCCTTCATTTGACAATCTGACTTCTTGTTTAGTCGGGTGAACGTTGATATCCATTAAACTAGGATCAAGTTTGATATCAATGACAGCTATCGGAAAACGAGCCACCATCAATTTGGAACCGTAGCCTCTGATAACAGCGTTAGTTAGTTGGAAATTTTTGATGTAACGTCCATTGAGCATAAATGAGATGTAAGAGCGATTGGACCGCGTCGTATCGGGTTTTGAAAAGTAGCCTTTGATTTGATAATCGGGGTCAGAATTTTCAAAATCCAACATGTGACTGGCAATCGTGCGTCCATAAATCCCGGCAATGGTTTGTTGCAAATTATTATTGCCAGAAGTCCAAACTAAATCTTTTCCTTCATGAATCAAACGAAAGGAAATTTCGGGATGTCCCATTGCCAAACGGTCAACGATATCAACGATTCGATTCAGTTCGGTATGAAGCGATTTAACGTATTTCAAACGAGCTGGCGTATTGAAGAACATGTCTTCCACTGTCATCGTCGTACCTTTTGAACGAGCAAAAGTTTCCTTTTTTATTAATTCATTACCAGAAAATTTTGCTCTGACAGCCGACTTGCCATCAGTGCTGGTGACGACGGTCAACTTAGAAATAGACGCGATACTTGCTAAGGCTTCACCACGAAACCCGAGCGTTCTAACATTGAACAAATCACGTTCAGTGGAAATCTTACTAGTCGTATGCGGCAAAAAGGCGACTTCAACGTCATCACTTTCGATTCCTTTACCGTTGTCATTGACTTCGATAAATTTTAAACCAGCTTGTTTGACGGTGATTAAAATCTGTGTTGCTTTAGCATCGATGGAATTTTCGACCAGCTCTTTGACGACTGATGCGGGGCGTTCAATAACCTCACCAGCAGCAATCTGGTTACTAAGTTCAACTGGCAATTCATGAATTAAACCCAAAATTTTCCACCTTCTCTACTTTAATTTTTTCTGCCACTTGTAAATCAAGTTAATGGCTTCAATTGGCGTGACACCCATTAAATCTTCATTGGTTAATTCTTTAATAATTTGACTCTCCTTAGATGAGAGTTTTTTAGGAGCTTTCGGTTCTGGGAAAAGCGATAATTGCGTATCGTCAGCTGTTGGTGCTGGCTCTTCCACTTTTAACGTCTCCTCTTTTTCCGGCTTCTTTTCTGGTACTTCAATTGGCTCTGCTTCTTCTTCTGAAAGAGTCGTATGAACAGAGGTTTTCTCAAGGTTATTTAAAATCTTGCTAGCCCGAGTCAAAACATCATCTGGTAAACCGGCTAGTTTAGCTACGTGAATACCGTAAGATTTATCAGCTGGTCCAGGTAAGACTTTGTGCAAGAAGACTAAATCGCCATTTTCTTCTGAAGCGTCAACGTGAACATTACGTAATCCTGGCAACTGACTTTCTAATTCCGTCAATTCATGATAGTGGGTTGAAAACATCGTCATTGCTTTAACATTCTTGTCGATATATTCAATGATAGCTTGAGCTAACGCCATGCCATCATAAGTGGCTGTTCCTCGACCAATTTCATCGAAGATAATCAAACTATTAGCTGTGGCATTCTTTAAAGCATCATTAGCTTCACGCATCTCGACCATGAAAGTACTGTCACCGGAAATTAAATCATCAGCGGCACCGATTCTCGTAAAGATGTGATCAAAAATTGGCATCTTGGCTGACTCTGCTGGTACAAAACAACCGATTTGAGCCATGATAACAGTCAAGGCTAATTGACGCATATAAGTACTTTTACCAGACATATTAGGTCCAGTTATCAACAGGATGTCGGTTGAATCATCAAAATTAACATCGTTTGGAATATAGCTATTGTTGCTCAAGACTTTTTCCACAACGGGGTGACGACCATTTTTAATGTCTAATTGATGACCTTCGATAAAAGTAGGTGCGACATAGTGGTAGTCTTCACTGACCACCGCAAAACTTTGGAGAACATCTAATTGAGATAAAATATTAGCTAAAGCTTGGATGCGGCGAATTTGGTCTTTGATTTGTTTTCTGATTTTATCGAACAAATGATATTCCAAACTCTTGGACTTTTCTTCAGCTTCAAGAATCAAGCTTTCCTTTTCCTTTAATTCAGGCGTGATATAACGCTCAGCATTGACCAGTGTCTGCTTTCTTTGATAACGATCTTCGGGGACTTTGTCGATATTAGCCCGACTAACTTCGATGTAATAGCCAAAAACTTTATTGTAGCCAATTTTGAGATTATTAATACCAGTCTCTTCTTGTTCCTTAGCTTTTAAAGTTGCCAGCCATTGCTTGCCATTTTTGGAAGCATCGAGATATTTATCAAGTTGTTCATCAAAGCCCTCTTTAATCAAGCCACCGCCAGTTACAGAAATTGGAGCTGCTTCAACGATTGCCTTGTCGATAAGTTCTCTAATGTCAGCTACTTCGTCGATTTTTTCCACAAATGCTGTCAATTCATCGTCACCGATATCTAAGAGAATCGATTTAATCTCTGGGACTTGTTCTAATGATGTCTTTAATTGAATCAAATCACGTCCATTGACGGTCCCATAAGCTACTCGACCGGCTAAACGTTCCAAATCATAGACTTTAGTTAAGTAGTCTTGGAAAGATGAACGTTGGAAATAATTGTCCAAAAAGACTTGCACGAAATGTTGACGACGTTTTAACTTATCCACGCTCACTAAAGGACGAGCTACCCATTGTTTTAACAAACGGCTTCCCATAGCAGTTTTAGTTTCATCTAACAGCCACAAAAGCGTTCCTGATTTTTTATTAGTGCGCATGTTCTTGAACAGTTCCAAGTTGCTTTGAGCCGAGTGATCCATGGCTAAATATGCCGAAATCTCATAAGGTTGAGCGGCTTTTAAATGGTCTAGTGAACGCATTTGTGTCTTAATCAGATAACTTATCAACAACTTAACGGTTGAAACTTCTTGGTCAGAAGTGACTTGTGAAAAGTCGAAACTGTAGTTTTCTTCCAATTCATCTAGCTTAGAAATTAAAATGCCTAGTTTGCGTAATTTATCGAGATACTTTTGAGGGAAAGTGCCATAAACCACTGTTTCTTTGGTATCAAGGTTTTGCAATTCATTGGTCAAATCTAATTGTGTGGAAACAGAAGTTACTTTGACTTCACCTGTTGATAAGTCGGCGTAAGCTAAACCAAATTTTCCATTGTTAGCTGTAATTGCGGTGATGTAATTATTTTCCTTAGCTTGGTCAGTCTTGTCCATGATGGTACCTGGTGTGACAACACGAGTAACGCCACGTTTGACCATTTTGCCTTGAGCATCAGCAGGATTTTCTAACTGGTCGCAAACGGCAACTTTGTAGCCTTTATCCACAAGCGTGTCAATATAGCCTTCGATTGCATGGTGCGGCACTCCACACATTGGGATGCCTTCGTCAGCTTTTTTATTGCGAGATGTCAGCGTCAATTCCAAGATTTGAGAACCCTTGACGGCATCGTCATAGAACATTTCATAAAAATCACCAACTCGATATAACAAAAAAGCATCTGGGTATTGTTTCTTATACTCCAGATATTGCTCCATCATTGGCGTTTCTTTAGTTTTTTGTGGCATGAATTCCCTCCACTTATTTTTTAGTTAATTTAGAAAATTTTGATTATTTGGTGTGATGACGTAATTCTTAATACTACGAGCGTAGTTGGTTTTATCATTTATTTCAACGACGCAGAAATTGATTTGCATGCGACCATCTTCATCGACGTCAAATTTGTTTGGTCTTTGAGTGAGGAAACGGTTGATAATAGGTTCCTTTTTGTCACCAAGAATCCCATCATATGAACCAGTCATTCCGACATCTGTTAACAAAGCTGTTTGTTTGTTGATAACCTGTGCATCATTTGTTTGGACGTGTGTATGCGTTCCAACAACCGCTGAAACTCGTCCAACCATGTAGTTGGCAAAAGCAATTTTTTCACTTGTTGTTTCAGCATGGAAGTCTACAAATTTTATGGCATCCTTGTCCAATTTGTCAATTAACTTGTCAGCAGCAATAAATGGATTATCGAGCGGCTGCATCAAAGCAGTTCCTTGCATATTGATGACATCAACTTTTTTACCATTAACGTTAATTTCAATGTAGCCTCTTCCAGGAACGTGGTCCCCAGAAAAGTTGTACGGACGCAAAATATTTTTCTTGGGATCATCAATGAAATCCAAGACTTCGCGTTTATCCCAGCTATGATTTCCACCGGACACGATATCAGCACCAGCACGAGTAATCTTTTGATAGTCTGGTTCTTTGATACCTTTGCCACCAGCGGCATTTTCACCATTAACAATCGTTAATTGTGGCTTTACCCTCTTTTTAATCTCAGGTAAATATGTTTCTATAGCTTTAATGCCGACAGAGCCGACGACATCTCCTACGAAGAGTATTTTCATTACGTTTTTATCCCCAATCTTTACCTATGATATTGTATCAATTTTAGCAGAAATTAAAAAGACCAGACGAACGTCTGGTCGGTTTATTTTGAATTTTAATTTAGCTGCCGATTCCTCATCAAATTTACTTTTACTCGATCAAAGAAAACAGGTATTATGATCTTAAAATCAAATAAGGGAATCTAAACAATGGATAAAGATATTTCGTCACCAATCATTGAAGAAATTAATTATGATAATGACTCTTTGACTGAGCTTGAAAAGAAAATAAATTCAACTGATAAATCAAAGCTCTTATTCAGGTATCCAACTATTTATATCGTCAACGAGAAAACTAATTCTAAGAAAAATCAAAAATCATTTGACAATTATTCTGTTTACGTCGGTGAAACTAATGATATAAAACGTAGAACCAATGAACATCTTCAAATCGATTCAAAGGAAAGTAAATTTTGGAAAGATATTGAACAATCTAATAGTGCTGAAATGTTTTTGATAGGACACAGCCACTTCAATAAATCATTAACTTTAGACATTGAAAACCGTTTGATGCACTATATGTCAGGAATAGATTCTGTCAAAAGTATTTCCAATAAAAGGTCGAATCAGCAAGATGAGTATTATACATCTAATGAACTAGATAGTATTTTTCAAAAAATCTGGACTGGTTTGAGAAATAAAAAAGAACACCTTTTTCCACCACTAAACGTTATAAAAGATTCCGCCATTTTCAAAGCATCGCCCTTTCATAAATTAACAATTGAACAGTTTAAAGCTAAGGACCAAATTCTTGCCAAAATTGAAGAAGCACTGAATCGCAATAAAAGCGGTCAATTAATTTTAGTAACTGGTGAAGCTGGTGCTGGAAAAACCGTTTTGTTAAGTAACCTATTCTACGAATTATTTCAATTATCGGCTAAGGACAGCGATAATGTTATTTTGAGAAATAAAACCGAAACCTTGCTAGTCAATCATGAACAACAATTGAAAGTTTATCAACAGATTGCAGAGAAATTAGGATTATCAAAAGGAAAAAACAAATCAATAGTTAATAAACCTACTAATTTTATTACCCATCACTCTGTAGATAAAAAAGTAGATATTTTATTAGTAGACGAAGCTCATTTACTTTGGACGCAGGGCAAGCAATCATATCAAGGTAAAAATCAATTAGCTGATTTATTGCAAAGAGCCAAAGTAGTCGTTGCTGTGTTCGATCCAAATCAGATTCTCACAACTGAAGAATATTGGGATGAAAATCAACTTACTAAATTAAAGCTTGATGCTCATGCCAAAAATAATTTGATTGAATTAAAAAATCAGATGCGTATCAATGGGAATGCTGACACTGTGAGTTGGATTAGAAATTTGATTGACAAACAATCTATTTCTAACATTCCTTTTGATGACCAGTATGATTTAAAAATTTTATCATCTCCTGAAAAACTTTATCAAGCCATAAAAACAAAATCTGAAAATCAAGATTCCGGTATTTCTCGGCTTCTCGCAACTTTTGATTGGAAATATATCAACGGGAAAAAAGATGAGAATGGAGATTTATGGCAAGTTAAAATCAATGATTTCTCAATGCCTTGGAATTTACAATTGCCAAAAGTAAAGAAGACAAAAAATTTAGCTTGGGCTGAACAGGAACAAACGATTGATGAAATTGGTTCAACTTTTACTATCCAAGGATTCGATTTGAATTATGCAGGTGTCATTATCGGACCCTCAGTGAAATATCAAAATGGGAAAATTGTTTTTGATAAAACTGCTAGTAAAAATCGTAAAGCGACCCAGAGAAGAAGTTTCCAAGGACAAAAGATTGATAATTCCAATGAATTCTTGAAAAACGAATTAAATGTTCTTTTAACGCGTGGAGTCAATGGCCTTTATATCTTCGCCGTTGACGATGCTTTGCAACAAAAACTCTTAGAAGCACAGAAAGGATCGATTTAATATGTCAAATACTATGGATAAAGTCAATAAATTTCGTGACGACCGCAATTGGAGAAAATTTCATAACGAAAAGGATTTAGCCATTTCCATTTCTTTAGAGGCTTCCGAGTTATTGGAATTATTCCAATGGAAAAAATCTCAAGAGGTCGTCGATAAAAAGCCTGATAAAATTAAAGAAGAACTAGCTGATGTTTTGATTTATTCGTATATGATGGCTGATAATATGAACTTTGATATTGACGAAATAATGGCTGAGAAGCTCAAAAAGGATAGTGAAAAATATCCTGTGGATAAAAGTTTCGGTAATAATAAAAAATACACTGAACTCAAAAACAATTAATTACCAAATTTAAAATGGAGTTACAAATTGATGAAATCTCAATTTGTAACTCCATTTTTTACCTAAAACAACTGCATAATCTCAATCACAACAATTGGAACTGCCAAAGATGGCAATAAATTCAACACTTTAATTTTTTTGATATTCAACAAACCTAATCCAGAGGCAAAAATCAAAACGCCTCCAACAATCGTTAATTCGGTAATCATATTGGTATTAATCGAATTCTGCAATAAAATCGCTATCAGATAAATACTCCCTTGCCAAACAAAAACAGCTATTGCCGCTAGAGCCATCCCTATTCCAAAGGTGGATGCCAAAACGATTGAAGTGATTCCATCGAGCATTCCATTGGTAAATAAGAAGGTCGAGTCATGATTCAATGCTTCTTGAATGGGACCTAAAATCGACAGCGAGCCGATACAGTAGAGTAACACTCCGGTTGCCAAACCCTCTGCTAAATTTTTCCCTCCGTCAGTACTCTTCTTGGAAAATTTACCGACCAGATTATCAAAATGTTTCTCCAAATTGATCCACTGGCCCAACAGTCCCCCAATTGCCAGGCTGACGATGAACAAAACGGGATAATGACTTTTTGGCATCCGTTCGACGACGGCATTGATACCAATCATCATGGCAGCTAATCCCAAAGCTTGCGTCAGAATTTCGTTATACTCAGCTTTAATGCCCTTTTTGAAATAACTGCCCGCAAAACTTCCGGCGATAATCATTATCACATTAAAAATCGTTCCTATCATAGTAATCCCCCAGATACTGTTATTTTAATTCATAAGTATAAACTCTCCAGTAACTAGAGGGTCAATGAAAAATTGTTAAACTATTGGTATTTTAATTTCTGTCACATATTTTGATAGATCATCGGTGATGCCGTAATCGATCAAAGTCGTCTCAACAGCATCGCCGTTGATTTGATAATTATGTTGAGAACAATAATCTATCAGCTTTTGATACTCAGGTCCTGCTGTATTGTGGGTCCCATGAAATCGCAAACGTAAATAAGTTCCCGCTGGTAAAGTTGCGGTTGCTTGATTGTCGGCGCCTGGTTCTAAAATCATGATTAATTCAGTATATTCATCAAACTTTTGGTGCAACAATTGCTCTTTTGAAATTGCCAAAGCAATCTTGCCTAAAAAAATATTCTTCTCCAAATTATACTTTTTGCGTAGCACTGAAATCGGAAATTCAATGTCCTCATTAGGTCGATATGATTCTTTCAAAATAACTACTGGAATAGCTTCTAACTTCACTACTTCTATTTCACCCAACGTACTATTTAAAGCATCCTCAACTTGCAGCAAACGGTCATCGATTCTTTGTTCAACTTTGCGCAGAGTTGTGATTTGCTTTTGTACCTGCACTTTTTGTTCTCTTAGCATTGCTTCCAATTTCGAAGTATCGCGGGCTTCAAAAAAATCTTTGATGGCATCCAATGACAAATCCAAAGTTCGTAAATAAGTTATTACATTTAAGCGTTCAAATTGTTCAGTCGTGTAATAACGGTAATGGTTCTTTGAATCCACTTTAGCTGGTTTCAAAATTCCTACTTCATCGTAGTACCGCAAAGTAGGAATTTTAGTTTTAAATATTTTAGCCAACTGACCAATTGTAAATAATTGATTCATAATTTTTCCTCTTAAATTAATTATTTAATTCATATTATGAAATTTTTTTAGTTAATAGATGGGCCATTAAGTTAATTAATTCACGATATAATGCAAATTGTAGATAGTACAAATTTGTATTAAACGATCAAGTTTTTTGGGGGAATAGACATGAAGTGCCAGAGAACATTTCTAAAAATACTATTCAGTTTCTTTATGACAATAATAATGGTCCTCACTTTTTCAAATAATACAATAACGGTCAAAGCTCTTTCAGAAGCAGACCTTGTTAGTGCTGCCACAAAAATGAGCGAATACGATGGTATTACTAATTGGAAAAGGCAACTGAATTCACCTTCAAATGATATTGGAAATATCACCATTGGCGGAAACGTCTCACTAGGATACACCTTTGGTACTGCAAGAGATGCCAATAATAACGTTAAAGCTGGCGATAAAACCATCACTTCTTCCAGTACCACAGCTACTCAAGGCAGCAGTCCAATTATTACTAATTCAAAAATCAACGTCTTTTTTAAATAATAATGGTAAGTATTACGGAATTTTACACCAAGGAACTGATTCATATAACGGTACTGGTGGCAGTCCACAAATGGCCTCTGATACTTCAATCGACTTCGCACTCTTGACCGCCACTAGTTCAGACACGACTTTCAATAAAACGAGCAACGTTCTAGCTAATTTAAGCGATTACGATAGCACTAACCACATTGCTAAACTTTATTACACTGGAACTGACGCCAACAACAAACCAGTCTTTAAAATCGTTGGTTACTATTCTAAATTACAAGTTTACGTTGAAATCGTTCTAAGACCATCGATCAGTGGTTCACCGGTCGTCCAACGTGAATTGTATGTCTATAATCCTAGCAATGCCAAAAAGCAATTTCAAACTTTCTTCGGAGAAGATACAGCTTTGAGTCCCAACATGGATACCACAGTTGATAATGTCCCCATGTTTGCTATCGGTGACGGTGAAGGACTCTATTTGTTAAGTGGTTCAACCTATGATCCAGCTTCAAAACTATTCGTAACTAATGATGATAAAAATGGCAATGGCTTCAAAGACTTCATGGGACGTGTTTTCTCCAATCCTACTAACTGGGGTGTCAAAGGAAAGCAAGGTTTAGGCAGCAGTGCCAATATGGTTTCGCCTACTCTTCCTTGGGCCAGTAATCCAACCGCCACTCAAAACGGTGATACAGCGGCTGCAAAAGATGCTAATTTGTTAAAAGGTAAAGATAATTCTGGGAAAGAATATGATGTTGTTGATACCAACAACAAACAAGATACAGCTTATACTCTCAGATGGCCGGAAACAAATTTGGCAGCTGGTGGCGTATCTCGTTACGTTTCAAATATTGGTGCTACTATTGCTGGTTATGCAATTCCTATTGTTAGTAAAACTTATGAGAATTTAACATCAAAAGATGGAAAAAACCATGTTGGCGATACTTTACGATTTACTTTGACCACGAAAAATGATGGTTACAACGCAACTTGGATTTTAACGAAACTCATAGATGACTTACCTGCGGGGTTAACAGTTAACAAAAATTCTCTTGTCGGTGATTTTAGTGTTAACAATAACACCATTACTTTCAACCCTTACCTTAGTATTGAAGATGGTACTTCAGCTAAAGTTACTTTTGAAGCTACAATCAACAATGAAGCCCCAGACAACTTAACAGATGGTCACTTAACCAATACCGCTAGTTTCACTGGATCTAATCTTGGTCTCAGCGATTCACAAACCTATACTGACAGCGTCGATATTCCTGTCGAAATACCGGATTTTAAATACCGCTTCACTAAGGAACTCAGAAATGACACAACTGACCCAACTGGCGATTTTACCAACAAAGTCACTGCTAAAAAAGATGATATTATCGAGTATCAAATAAAATTTATCAGTAACGGTAAAGATAGTTTGGACAGCTCAACTTTCAGCGATACCTTGCCCGACAGTCTTGAATTAGTTCCTAACAGTGTTACTTTAAATGGCTCCAGTCGTGACAGTCTCAATTTCCCAGTTAATATGCTGGTCAATGGCATGACCAATACCATTAGTTTCAAAGCTAAAGTTACTGGCACAATGGCATCAACTGCTTCCAATACAGCTTATCTGCAAAATGTGAAGACGAGTGGCGACGAAACCTTCAGCAGTCTGCCGACCGAACAGAGTGCCGATGTCGAGATTCAAGAAGCTTTACCAACGACTGCTTTTACAGAGGTTCCTAGTAAGATCGACTTTGGTAGCATCAATAACCCTACCGCTGACAAGTTACTACCTAATATCAGTACAACTGGAAAACTGGTGATCGACCATACCGATGACACGGCCTTTCAAGTGCTGGTCAGTTATGACAATGATGGCTCCGACCCTATCGCTAACACTAATACGAGCGAAAAACTCAACCAATCTAATGACGATTGTCTGTTCTTCAATCAAGCAGATTCTGAGAATTCAGATAACTTCTTGCCGATTACCAAAGATGGTGTAGCCATTAATAGCGCTGGTTTCAAAGGCTCGTATACTGGTTTCGACCTCAGTAAATATATTGGGTTAAAGAAATGGAAGTTGCGCGTTCCCGGAAATACTGATGCAGGAAACTACAACGGCAAAATCACTTGGTCGATTCAAGACGTGCCACAATAATAATTTTTATAAAAATAAAGCTAGTAACCGTTTGATGATTACTAGCTTTTTATTTATGCTTGTTTAACAATGTCAGCTCCAATATTGGCTTTATCGCAAATCATGGCTATGACGTACTGAATTGCTTCGCTATCTTCCCAATCGACTGACAAATCAAGGTTGACTTCACGACTATCTTTTAATTGAACTCGTAAATAATATGGTGTTGGCAAATTAAATATTATTTTCTTAGGGGCATTGAATGAACCACCTAAAACGTTGGCAGGTGCATTCATATCTTTTCCCACGACAACGGTCAAAGCTTTAATATCGCTAAATTTAAAAATAAATTGGTCTTCGCTAAATGGCATCAAAATTGATTGAAATCTGACCGCAAAGTTTTGATAATCGAAAGATTTGATTCCATTATTGTCTACTTCCCAATAGCCATAAAAATCGCTCAAGGTACGTGCAAAAACTAGCCCGCTGATCACTAAAAAGGTAACTCCTAAAATCACTGCTAGGAGCACTAGATGGGTGAAAAAGGCAATTCCTAGTCCGATGATTAATCCGATTCCCCAACTGATTGCCATTGGTACATAATTGATCTTTTGACCAAATTCGATACTTTCCATTCTGGTTCTCTCTTCTATTAGTTTACGGTTATTATTGCTAATTAATAATTTTATACTTTTAATCGTAACATAGGAAATAAAAAGGCGATAATAGAGTTTAATCTACTATCGCTTATTTTTAATTCTATTTAAGATATTTTTTAAAGAACTCTGCTTCATCGTCATTAGCTTGTTTAGCAATATCATCTTTTTGGTTAATTAAGAAAACATGTGCTCTGGGATGTTCTTGATCTCCATACATTTTACAAATATGCGTAATTCCTTTAGCCGTTAAGAAACCATCCATTTTGATCGAGTTGTTTCTGACAAAATCATTATTTGCAGTTGAGATATAAGTTGGTAAAAAGTCTTGATTGATGTATTTTTCGGTATCTAGCTTTTCTCTTTGAGATTTCACAACTTCATCCGTAAAGTAGCCACCGACAGCACCTGAGATAGTCCCTGGATCAAGCATGAAATTAGCTGAACTATTCAAAGCTACTGCCCTGAATTTCAAATCAGGTAATTCGTAACCAAACAATTTGCGATACTTATTATTGGTCAAAATGGTTACATATTGTTCAGCCATTTGACCACCAGCACTGTCACCGACTAAAAAGACATTGTTAGTATCTAAATCATATTCTTTAGCGTGATTAGCTACCCAATGGATATATTGGTCGACTTGATTCAATTCTTCTGGAAAAACTGCATCTGGAGCTAGCTGGTAATTAGGATTAACAAAAGCAAAACCATTCTTAGCCCAATTCAAGCCATAAAATTGATATGTTTCCTTTGTTCCATAGCACCAGCCGCCACCATGGATATTAATAACTGTTGGAATTGGTTTATCAACATTTTCTGGTAAATAAATATCTAAGAGATTCCATTTGGGATCTGGACCATAAGAAAGGTTATCGATTCTTTTAACACCTTTAACCTTGGTGGGAAGTCCAGCATCCCTTTTATCATCATTTGTTTGGAATTCTTTTCTCATTGCTAAAATAGCTTCAGTAATTTTTTGATTTGTCATGAAATAAACACCCCATGTTTATTTTATAACTTTATTCAACAAAAAAACCTCTCAAGTAAATAGATTCATTTTCAATCTACTCACTTAAGAGGTAATTAATTTTTAATTTAAATATTTAAATCAAGACTAACCAATCAGTAATTTATTTAAAAATTACATCATGCCGCCCATACCGCCGGCTGCAGGATTGCCACCTGCTGGAGCAGCGTTATTATCTTTTGGTTCTGGCTTGTCAGCAACAACAGCTTCAGTTGTCAACAACAATGCGGCAACACTGGCTGCATTTTGTAGAGCTGAACGAGTAACCTTAGTTGGGTCGATGATGCCGGCCTTAACCATGTTTTCCCACTTGTCGCTAGCAGCATTGAAACCAACTTCATTATCTTGTTGCTTGATGTGTTCAACGATAACTGAACCTTCGAAACCAGCATTTTCAGCAATTTGACGTAGTGGTTCTTCAAGTGCACGAGCTACGATGTTGATACCTGTTTGGACGTCACCGTCTTCTTTAAGGCTTGTAACCTTATCAAGTACATTCATCAAAGCTGTACCACCACCAGCAACGTAACCTTCTTCAACAGCGGCACGTGTTGAGTTTAGAGCATCTTCAATTCTGTACTTACGTTCTTTCAATTCAGTTTCAGTAGCAGCACCAACTTTAACAACAGCAACGCCACCGGCTAATTTAGCCAAACGTTCTTGAAGCTTTTCTTTGTCAAAGTCTGATGTTGTTTCACCAATTTGCTTCTTAAGTAAGCCAACACGTTCGTCAATAGCATCCTTATCGCCAGAGCCTTCAACGATTGTTGTGTTGTCCTTTGTAACTGTAACTTTACCAGCTGAACCTAATTGATCCATAGTTGTATCTTTTAGTTCAAGGCCAAGGTCAGAAGTAATAACTGTACCACCTGTTAATGTAGCAATATCTTCTAGTTGAGCCTTACGACGGTCACCAAAGCCAGGAGCCTTAACGGCAACGACATTGAATGTACCACGAATCTTGTTCAAAACAAGTGTTGGTAGAGCTTCACCTTCAATATCATCAGCAATGATAAGCAATGACTTGCCTTGTTGAACAATCTTTTGTAGCAATGGCAAGATATCTTGAATATTTGAAATCTTCTTATCAGTAATCAAGATGTATGGATTGTCTAAGTCAGCTTCCATCTTGTCGTTATCAGTAACCATGTATTGTGAAATGTATCCACGATCGAATTGCATACCCTCAACAACATCAAGTGTCGTATCGATACCCTTTGATTCTTCAATTGTGATAACACCATCGTTACCAACTTTTTCCATGGCATCAGCAATCAATTTACCAGTTTCTTCACTAGCTGATGAAACTGAAGCTACTTGAGCAATATCGCTCTTGCCGGAAACCTTGTGTGAAATGTTGTGAAGTTCATCAACAGCAGCCTTTGTAGCCTTTTCGATACCACTTCTGATACCAACAGGATTTGCACCAGCTGTAACGTTCTTCATACCTTCCTTAACGATTGCTTGGGCAAGGACAGTAGCTGTAGTAGTACCATCACCAGCAATATCATTTGTCTTTGAAGCAACTTCAGAAACTAACTTAGCACCCATGTTTTCAAAGTGATCTTCTAAATCAATACTCTTAGCAATCGTAACACCATCATTTGTAATTTCAGGTGAACCATAGCTCTTTTCAAGAACAACGTTTCTACCTTTAGGTCCAAGTGTTGTCTTAACTGTATCAGCTAGCTTGTCGACACCAGCCATCATCTTTGAACGTGCATCTTCTGAAAATTTAATTTGTTTAGCCATTAATTTTCACACTCCATAATTAATTTAAATTTTTATTTGATTAATTTTTAATGTTATTCAACAATTGCCATGACATCTTTTTCATGAAGGATCAAATATTCGTTATCTTCATACTTAACTGTTGAGCCAGCATATTTATCGAAAAGAATCTTATCACCTTTTTTAATGCTCATAGGTACTTTCTTTCCATCGTCAGCAACTAATCCGTCACCTACAGCAATAACTTGCGCTGTTTGTGGCTTTTCCTTAGCGTTGTTTGCCAAAACAATGCCACCGACTGTCTTTTCTTCTTCTTTATCGACTGTTACAATGACTCTATCTCCAAGTGGTTTTAACAATTTAAATCCCTCCGATTGATTATTTTTAAGTTTATTATTAATATTTAGCACTCGAAGTTCTCTTGTGCTAATCACAAGTTTTATATTAACATTTTATCAGTAACATGCAAGTATTTACCTTTAAAAAATATGGAGGAAACTATGTCTTACCAAACAAATCAGTTCTTTACACTGTTGACCTATATCCTATTATTATGTTTGGGTACTGGTCTATCAATGCTTTCTGTGACGGGCTCAGGCTATTTTGTTACTTTGACTATCGGTTCACTGATTGCAACCGGAATTATGATTTATTTAGTCAAATTAAGTGGTCGAAATGAATTTGAGAAAAAAACTACTTTAAATCATGATTTGCAGTGGATTATTATCGGAACCATCGGTGCTATTGTTTTGCAATACGGAATTGGCTTTGCTGATCAATTAATTTTTAACGCTAATACCAGTTCCCAAAACACCTTGCAATTATTATTGATGGTCAAAGCTTATCCATACTATTTCATTTACGTTATGATAGCTGCACCAATCATGGAAGAAATCATCTTCAGACGAGTTTTCTTCGCTAACTTGATTAAACCAACCAATGTTTATATTGCTGCAATAATTTCTGCTTGTTTGTTTGCTTTCATGCATCAAGATACAAGATTTTTAGTTTATGTCGCCATGGGACTTTGGTTCTCATTTGTTTATTACAAATCAAAAAATATTTATGCCAGTGCTGGCAGTCACTTATTGATGAATGCCATCGTGTTAACTTTGGCTATTGCCTAGGTCAAGCACTTTACAGAAAAAGACAGATTACTTTCGAATTTTATCGAAAATAATCTGTCTTTTTTTAGCACTAATTTTATTCATCAAGACTATCTACAAAAGTCCAATTTAATTTAGTATGGTAATTTCCAGAAGCATTCATCATCCTATTATCCATTTCCAGTAACACACCCTTGTCAGCACGCCAGCTTAATGAGTTCATTCCCTGGCCACTGGTAGAGTTGGAAACAAGAATGGAGTTATTGAGAAGATCAGCTTCACCATCATCATCGTAATACTTGAGATGTCCTTGTAAAACATTGCCACTATCATCAGTAAAATCGGCAGCTTGACTCAAATATAATTGCACGCCTGATTTACTTCTTCTCATATCATCAACGTTCATAATATTATTTGGCCAATTAGTTTCATCTTGACGATAGATAACTTTCTCATTCCCAATTGGTTTAATGGTTCCATAATCGATATCATTAACTTGATATTCGAGTTTATTGGTAATCAAGTTTAAAGTCCTAGTATCGCCACTTTTCTTGACGGTATTGCCATTATCATCAGTTCCTTCTATATGAGCATTGGACCGGAAGCTCTCACGACTGTTGACGTCACTGACAGTCGTTTGAATTTCAATTTCATGGCTTTGATTGATTCCAAAAGCGAGGTTCTTAATTTTTAAATCATCTTCCCCACTGCCACTAGTAACTGAATAATCATTCGTCTCTTCGCCATCGATCAAAACTTTGTTAACTTTTGTATCTGATCGTAATGGCACCGTATAGGTGGCATCCTTGAGCCGAGCACCATTACTAGTATTAGTGATGGTGGAATTGTAAACTACCTTATCTTGACTGATAACATCATAAATCGTTTTTTCGGTATCACTGTTATTGTCATAGGTATTGTTCTTGATAGTCTCATCTAATTCAATTGTCGGACCTTCTGTTGACAAGACATGTAATTTAGCTTTGTTAGTATCGTATTCGTAAGTCTTACCATTGGTCTTTGCTTCAATGTGGGCAAAGTATTCAGCTCCATCATCATCAAGCGTGGTTGCATCGGTTGTATGGGCAACTGAATTCTTGCCAATTTCAATTTCTGATTGTTCATGAGTGATTGGATCTTCTTTAAACCAACGAATTGAGTAGTTCAAATCCTCTTGTTCTTCGAATTCACCAATATTTCCCATTAAAGCAAAAGTAGCTTTTTCACCGACATTAACGGTTTGATCTTCCAAACCACCACCAACCATTAATTTCGCCTCAGCTTCTTTGGGTGCACTATTGGAACTGTTGACAGCTGTTGCCGTAACGGTCACTTCACCACTTTGTGAACGATTATTAGCCGTAATTAAACCAGTTTCCTCATCAATAGTTGCTAATTCTGGTTTATCAATACTCCACTTAATCGTCCCCGTAAAGTTTTCTGGTTTCACATGTGCTCTGGCATAAGTCGAAGTCGTCGTGATATCTGAAGTCTGATTATAGATATAATCATCATCAGTTGTGACTGTTAAATCATCAACATCGACGTCGCTATCTAAGGTGTGGACCGCTGCAACTTGTGACCAAACCGTTGGCGATAATGCTGAAATAAACATATACCACGCTGTTTTTTGTTGATAATATTTTGTCCCCACTTCTGTCGGTGTCAAAGTAAGATTCTTTTTATTCCCGCCGTTTTTTCTTTAACCTCTGACCAAGTTTTTCCATCGCTACTTTCGTACCATTGATAGTGGGCCCAAGATGTAGCCGTCAGCAAAAAAGTAGCAAAGGATCTCGATTGATCGGTATAGAGTTTAGTCGTGTTATTTTCAACGACATAAGTATTCGCATTCGGTTGTAGATTGTATCCTGAAGTCAACCAGATTCCCAAGAATTTCTTAACATCATCGGTTGGCTCATGTTTGGGTACAACCGTTACCTCATCCTTTAAGTCCAAATTAGCAACTGGAGAATCCAAGGTGTCTGCTTGAATTTCACTGGACTTATCACTCATAAAAAGGCATGCAAAAAAAGAAATCATAACCAAGCAAAATAATATCTTATAAAATTTATTTGACTTGTGCATTATGAATCCCCTTTCATTTTACTAAAAGAATTATATCATGAGATTTAATATATAATAGTCAATATTTGCAAAATATTTTTCAATATTTAGATTGAATTTCGGAGCTAATAATTTGACTTTCTATAAAATATTTGATTTAAAAAAATAAAGTTTCAGAATTTAAAATTATTCCGAAACCTTATTTAAGTTATTCTTGAGAATAAACATTCTAAGTTGCTTCTAGAAAAAAATCCCCCCAATACATTTTGATGCAGACCAAAAAAGCTACTAATTCAAAATACGAATTAGTAGCTTTTTCTTTAATGCTTGAAAGTCGAGTTTGGCAACTTCCAATTATGTGTTTAAATCGTCTATATCACAGGGAGTTAACTAATCCCCACGCTTATATGATGCAACGTACTTTTGACGCTTATCGTCATCGAATTCATGTTCACTCTTAGCAATAATAACTGTTGCAAGAGAATTACCGACAACGTTAACAGCGGTACGTCCCATATCTACAAGACGGTCGATCCCAGCAATGAAGGTCAAACCTTGCATTGGCACACCGATAGTCGATACCGTGGCTAGGAGTACGACAAACGATGCTCCGGGAACTCCGGCCATCCCTTTAGATGTTAACATCAATACCACAACAAGGGTAATTTGTTGCCCAAGGGTCAAATTGATGTTGTAGGCTTGAGCCAAGAATAAGGCAGCAAGAGATTGATAAATAGCTGATCCATCAAGGTTAAAAGTATACCCCGTTGGAATAACGAATGAAACGATTCCCTTTGAAGAACCATATTTTTGCATTTTTTCAATCATCTTTGGCAAAGCTGCTTCTGAACTGGCAGTAGTAAAGGCCAAAGTGACTTCATTTTCAATAATTCTGAATAATTCATAAAACTTAACATGGAAAATATGTCCCACGATTGCCATAACGACAAAGACGAAAAACGCCATTGTGGCATAGGCAATAATGATAAAGAGCAGCAACGGCTTCAAGGAACCGAATCCCATTTCACCGACTGTAACACCAATCAACGCACAGACACCAATAGGAGCTGTCCGCATGACCCAATTAGTGACCTTGAACATAACATTAGCGACGGCATTCAACAAATCAACGATAACTTGGCCTTGCTTACCGATTGAAGCTGTTCCGAGGCCAAAGAAGACTGAGAAGAAGATGATAGGCAACATATCACCCTTGCCGAGTGAGGCGAAGACGTTAGTTGGTATAATACTCATCAATATCGACCAAATACCCGAATGTTTGGCAGATTTAGCGCTCGCTGTATATTGACTAATATCCGAACCTTTTAGACTGTGAATGTCAATAAAGGTACCAGGGTGAGTAACATTAGCGACGATAATACCAATAATAATCGCTAGTGTGGTCATGATTTCAAAATATATTAAAGTTTTTAATCCAATCCGGCCCAACTTTTTAATATCACCCATATTGGCGATACCAACTGTCAAACAGGATATTACAATTGGTAAAACAATCATTTGAATCATGGAGATGAACATTGTTCCAATGTTCTGCATGACTTGGATAGCAGCCTTATTCTGGTAGAATACTTGTCCAAGAATAATACCTAGAATCAAACCAATGATGATTTGCCATCCTAGACTAATTCGAAAAAACCGTTGTCTTTGCAATTTTAATTCTCCTTTGAAGTAACTTAATTTTAATTATAGAAGACTTTTCTTTAAAATGGAAAATGTTAACGATTTCAAATTAAAATTTCTTTCATATTATTAATTTATACGAACATTTACAGAAGCAAGTGTAAAGATTGTTCTTGTTTTAGTTTATTTTGAAGTAAAAAAATACAGAATATACGGATTTTATTTTCCTGTATTCTGTATTTTAGAATTATTTTTGATTTTATTATTAGAATTTGGGTTTTGGTTATGAGATGTGGGTGAAAGAATTTAATAACCAAAATTGGTTAATTGAATAACCATTCTTTCTATTTAATAGTGGAAACGAGTTACGGTGGGGCAACTCCCTACAAGATAGCTACGCCTCCCAAATCACTCGCAAAAAGCGCGAGTAATTCGGGAAGCTAGGCTATCCTCCGGGAGCTGGTCGCCCCACCTTCACTCTCTTAGGCTTCGCCTGATTCAGATGCAATAATATCCAAATCTCCATCCAAGGTCCATTCACTAACTGTGGCTGGTACGATTAAGTGGATGCCTTTCTTCAAGTCGTAATCTTTTCCATCTACGGTAATCTTTCCAGTTCCATCTAGGACTGAAATTAGTGTATACTTACCGATTTGGTGTTTTAAGTTTGCTGGTTCTTTGATTTCCCAGTGATAGACTGAGAAGAATGGTGAGATTGGTGGTTTTACAAAGGTTGTAAATTTGTTTTTACCAACTTGTTTTGATTCAATATCTAATTGTGGGTCTTTATGAGGCACAATGATTGTATCTTCTGACTGTTTAATGTGGAGATCACGCTTCTTGCCTGTGGTCTTATCTACACGGTCATAATCATACAGACGATAAGTGGTATCGCTGCTTTGTTGTGTCTCTAATGCCATGATTCCTTTGTTCAAGGCGTGAACTGTTCCACTTGGTACATAGTAGAATTCACCCTTTTTAACTGGAACTTTTCTTAACAAGTGGTCCCAATCTCCGGATTCGATCATTTGATCTAGTTCTTGTTTATTCTTAGCATTGTGCCCATAAATCAAGTATGAACCTGGTTCAGCATCGATGATGTACCAGCATTCTGTCTTGCCTAGTTCATGTTCGTGCTTAGCAGCATATTCATTGTCTGGGTGTACTTGAACAGATAAACTAGCTTCAGCATCCAAAATTTTAGTCAATAATGGGAATACTTCTCCCTTAGGATTGCCAAATAGTTCTTTGTGGTTTTTCCAAAGGTCATCAACATATTGACCGGCAAATTCTCCGTTTTCGACTTCTGATCTGCCGTGTGGATGTCCGGAAATAGCCCAGCACTCGCCAATTGAACCTTCGGGAATGTCATATCCAAATTTTGTTTCTAGTTTTCTGCCACCCCAAATTTTTTCATGGAATACTGGCTTTAAGAATAATGGTTCACTCATAAAAATTTCCCCCAAAAAATTAATTTGTTTCTTCTGATGATTCTTCTATCTTGTTCGATTTATCACGGTCTAAGAAGAAAATCAACGTCTGCAATTCATTTGCCAAGTCGACATAGTGAACGCGGATGCTGCTTGGAACATTGATAATAACTGGTGTAAAGTTCAAAATTCCACGAACTCCAGCATCTGATAAAATATCAGCAGTTGTCTGGGCAGCGTTAGAAGAAACTGTCAAAATACAGACATCAATCTGTTGAAGATGGAGTTGTTCTTTAAGTTCACTGATATCGTAAACTGGAACTCCACTCTTAACTGTTCCGACAATTTCTTTATTAATATCAAAAGCTGCCGCGATTCGAACATTATTTGTTCGAGAAAAGTTATAATTTAGTAAGGCGTTACCTAAATTACCTACACCAACTAAGGCTACGTTAGTTCTCTTGTCTTGATTTAAAAGCTTCTTAAAAAAAGCTACCAAATCGTTGACATCGTAGCCATAACCACGTTTTCCAAGTGCACCTAGATATGAAAAATCACGTCTAATTGTAGCACTGTCGATTTTAACCCCTTCTGATAGTTCTCCAGAAGAGATTTTTTTTGTGCCCTCATCTTTGAGAAATTGGAAATATCGATAATAAATTGGTAAACGCTTTATCGTTGCGTTTGGAACTGTTGTTTTTGTCATAATTTACCACCATATGTGTGTCATTTCACTAACATTTATACTAAATAAAAATCATAAAAAACGCAACACGTTAATCCTATAAAGGCACAAATTCTTAATTAATGATAAAATTGTGAAGATATAAAGGAGTTATAAACTTGATTCTATTACAAGCACAAAATATTACGAAAAATTTCGGTACCAAAAAACTTTTCTCAAATGTTAGTTTTGAAATTCAAGACAACAGTCGAATTGGATTAGTGGGCCGCAACGGAGTTGGCAAATCAACTCTCTTAAAAATCATTTCTGACCAAGAAAGCTACAATAGTGGAAATATTGCCTTAAAAAAAGATACTAATATTGGCTATCTAGCTCAGGATTCTGGTTTGAATAGTGACAGCGAAATCTTCTCAGAAATGGAGCACGTCTTCGACTACTTGAAAAAGCAGGAAAAAGAAATGCACCAACTGGAAGAAAAATTAGCAGATCCAACCGTAGCCGACTACGATCAAATTTTAAAAGAATACGACCGTTTGCAAACGACTTTCCGTCAAGAAAATGGTTATGGCTATCAATCTGAGATTCGCAGCGTTCTCAAGGGTTTTGGCTTTGACGAAGAAGTTTGGCATGACCAAATCTCAACTTTATCTGGTGGCGAGAGGTCTCGCTTGGCGATGGCTAAGATGCTTTTGGAACACCACGATATCTTGTTATTGGATGAACCAACTAACCACTTGGACATCAATACGGTCGAATGGTTAGAAAATTATTTGAAGGGCTATCGCGGGGCTTTAGTTATCGTTTCCCACGACCAGTACTTCCTCGATAAAGTTGTCACGGAAATCGTTGAAATCAATCAACATTCCTCAACTCGTTATTCAGGTAACTACTCGTTCTATCTTCAAGAAAAGAAGAAAAATCAAGAGGTTGCTTGGAAACATTACGAAGAACAACAAGCGGAAATCAAAAAAACCGAAGAATACATTCAAAAAAATATCGTTCGTGCTTCAACTACCAAGATGGCTCAAAGTCGTCGGAAAAAATTGGAACACATGGATGTCTTGGATAAGCCTGGTAGTGACCAAGGCTCAGTCCACTTCTCATTTGATATCGACAAGGAAAGTGGCAATGATGTTTTACTAGTTAAGGACGCCGCAATCGGTTATGACAATCAAATCATGTCTGAGCCTATCAATTTGGATGTAAAAAAAGGTGAACGTGTTGGTATTATTGGACCTAATGGTATCGGTAAATCAACTTTTCTTAAATCTATTTTAGGCAAGATTCCTATGATCAAAGGAACTAGTCAATTTGGTGCCAATGTTCAAATTGGTTACTACGATCAAAATCTGAAAGGTTTAAATCCTAAAAAAGATGTTTTGCATGAAATTTGGGACCTATATCCTCGTTTAGATGAACAAGTTATTCGAAATAAATTAGGTGCTTTCTTGTTCAGCGGCGATGACGTTTTGAAGCCTGTTGCTGGTTTATCTGGTGGTGAAAAAGCTCGCTTGATGCTGACTAAACTATCTATGGAAAATGATAATTTCTTAGTAATGGATGAACCGACGAACCATTTGGACATTGACAGTAAGGAAGTCTTAGAAGACGCCTTGAAGAGTTTTGCTGGAACTGTCCTCTTCGTTTCCCATGACCGGTATTTATTAAATACCCTAGCTGATAGGATAGTTGATATCAGTTCTAACGGCAGTAAAATCTATCTTGGGGATTATGACTACTACTTAGAAAAAACCACTGACAAGCCTGTTGAAGAGTCAGAAGAGAAGTCTTCAACTGTTAGTGAAAAGAAAGTTGAATATCAACAATCTAAAGAGCAACAAAAACAAGAACGCAAATTACGTCGCCAAGTTGATGAATTAGAGAAACAATTGACTGAACTCGAAGACAAAAATACTGCTATTCAAAAAGAAATGACTAAAGATGAAAATCTCACTTCTTATAGCAAACTGGCCGACTTGCAAAAAGAACTCGATGAAAACAAGCAGCAACAAGATAAAATTGAAGAAGAATGGACCGAAAAGTCGATTGAATTGGAAGATTTCAATTCATAAGTAGACTCTTTAGTCTATTTTTTTATTGCCTTAATCTAATGAATCTGATAATTTAATTTAAACGACTTTTTATTAAAGAGGGCCAATGAAAACAAAACAAGATAATTTTTTAAGTAGATTTATCAAAGGTATCGTGATTGCCTTAGGTTTCATTCTTCCTGGAGTATCAGGTGGCGTTTTAGCCGCCATCTTAGGAATCTATGAACGACTCTTAAGCTTTATGGCACACGTCCGTGAAAACTTCAAACGCGACTTCCTTTATTTTCTGCCGGTAGGAATCGGTGGGATTGTCGGAATCGGCGTCTTATCTAAACCATTAGAATATTTATTACAACACTATCAAGTTATCGTCTTGTGGGGCTTTGCCGGAACAATTTTAGGAACGCTCCCTACCCTAATCAAAGAATCAACTTCACGAACTGATCGTGACAAAATTGACCTTTTATGGTTTTTCTCCATGTTGATTGGTGGTGGATTGTTTCTCTTCTTCATGAGTGAAATCTTTGGAACGATCCCTGCTAATTTCTTTGGCTTCATCATTGCCGGAATTTTGATTGCGCTAGGGGTTTTGGTCCCTGGTTTAAGTCCATCTAATTTGTTGATTATCTTAGGATTGTACACGCCGATGCTGCAAGGATTTAAGGATTTTAATCCACTCGTCTTCATCCCCATCGCAATCGGTGGCGTGATTTCTATGCTGGTCTTTTCTAAAGCCATGGAAAACTTAATCAAACATCATCACTCAAGGGTCTATCACTTCATTTTGGGAATAGTTTTAGCCAGTACGATTCTAATTTTGATTCCTAATCCTTATTCACCCGAAAGTATTTCTTATCAAGGCGTGACAGGTATCGACTGGATTTTAAGCATCGTCTTCTTTATTCTCGGTTGCGGACTAGCTCTGTGGATGAGTAAATTGGAAGATAAATATAAATAAAAATAACGCTGAGAAAATGAATTTATCATTTATCTCAACGTTATTTTTTTAAGTAGTCATTTTTTATTTCGTATGATGTGGTGACACGATTATCTTTAACCTGTTGAATCGAATTTGAATAGCGATTCTCAAAAGTAGCATCATTGCCTGGCTTTAAAGCGTCCATCCCCAGTAAATCTTGGTAATGCAAAACTTGTTTCATCGTAAATTGATTTCCTGATAGTAAACCTAAAATGGGAAAATCCTCAGTTTCCCTAGTTACAAATTGCATGATATTTGAGAATTCCATCTCATCGCTATGTTTAGGGTTCGCAGCATATTCATTAAGTGCTGTATCCTTAAATTTAAAGTCGACCGGATCACTTAATCCACTCCCCCAAACTAAGTTCCAGCTCTTAGTATCATGGTCATACTTTACTCGATGCCATGACTCGTAATTCATTGAAGAAAAAGTATTCTTATTCGATTCAAAAATCAAAGCAACGTAATTAAAGACACGTTCATGATTTTCAGTATAAACATTGATAAAAGGAAAAAAGAGATGTTTTTCATCGATTTTCACATTAAAATCAATCATCTTTGAAATAACGTATTTCCTGATATCAGCTAAAGTTGAGTCCTCTTTTTGGACAAAAGTCGACTTAGGTAGCTCATAAGCGTGATTGGCATTATTCAATGTTTTCGTATAAACATTATCTGTTTGATCATCATACTTTAAAACGACATATGAAATTTTCGTTGTTGTTTTCATTAAAACACCTCCCATATTTTGTAACATAACTCATCCACAATTACACTTCATTTGCATTATAATTCTTTAAAAATAAAATATAACAGTTTTTTTGGCGAATTTTATAATCAAGTTAGCCACTTTCAATAAAATTCCAAAATAAAAACACCAAGACGAAAAAATCAGGTATCATTGGAGTTCTCCACAAACAATGAAAGAGGTTTTTCGTCTTGAT
>NZ_VDFO01000090.1:0-1110 GCF_009600995.1 Companilactobacillus halodurans
AACTTTATTTTTGTATACCATTTATTAGTAATAACCATTTAAGAACACCAAAAAAGGACACCATTCATGCCCTTTAGATGTTCGACCCTCTACAGCTTCACAATGAAAGGAATTTGAATGATGCCCTTAACAAACAAGTCTATACGAAATGCTCTAGAAATGAAAGACAAGAATATTGTTTTTACTGATGACTCGGCCTTCATGAATATACATGGAACCATATCCTTAGTTTATTTTGCAAAACTTACTAAAGAAGTTGACCGTTGTATTAATTGTGGCCTTACAGGCCACATAATTAAAGACGGATTCAATAAAAATATGATAATCGCTCCATCACTATCTTTACGTCCAACTTTTATTCAATTGTACCGGCAGAAATATGTATGCAAGTCCTGTGGATCAATCTTTGTAGCTAAAACCAACTATGTTTGGGATTGTTGTCAAATTGCGCAGCCAGTCAGACAGATGATTCTGTCTGAGGCTGCTTACAATACCTCTCTCAAAGATATCGGAAGACGCTTTAATGTTTCAGATAAGACCGTTCAACGGGTCATTGATGAAGAAGCTAAACTTCATAAGAACAGGTGCACAGATTCTCTTCCAAAACACATGGCCTTTGACGAATTTATGGCGACGGATAAATTGAGCTTTATTTGGCTAAATAGTAACAATCATCGAATCGGGGATATTCTGCCTAGAAGAACTTCTTATCAGATTAAGAAATATTTTGAAAATTTTTCTTTAAAGGCTAGAGGGCAAGTGCAAACCGTTTCTTTAGATTTAAACGCTGGTTATATTAATCTCGTTCCAAAATTATTCCCTAAAGCAAGAATAGTCGTTGATAGGTTTCACATAGTTCAGATGGCTAATCGTTCTCTTAATTCTTCAAGAATTAAGGTAATGAAAACCATGCCCAAACGTAGTAAAGAATATTTATTCATGAAACGAGATTGGAAGAAATTCTTGGAATCATTCGATTCCATCGAAAAGATAAGGCCCAAATACCAATACAGTGTAAACTACTATGAAACGGATTTAAATTTAATTACAAAATGTTTGGATTTGGACGAAGGCTTTGCCAAGTCCTATGAAGCTTATCAGAATATTTTA
>NZ_VDFO01000091.1:0-1077 GCF_009600995.1 Companilactobacillus halodurans
TCTGACAAGCTATACTGATTTATAAAGTGTTCAATTATTGTTCTGGATAGTCTGTCATGTATCAGTTCAACTAGTCTATGTGTATCTGCATCAATAGCTATAAATGTAAAAAGATTTTTTACTGAGCCAAATTCATCGAAACAAATATTTTCAGGTAAATGTGAACACCTACGTGGAATCTTCGTATTACCATACAAAATCCTACCTACAGTACTAGCCGAAATACCAATAACCTTAGCCATGGATGACAAAGTAAAGGATTCTTTAGCCATAGAAAAGATTCTATGTTTAACTTGCTTAGTCATTGTATGATTTTTGATCAATAAGTCACTGTGGGCACCGCAGGTGCTTCCACAGTTCCTACATAAAAATCGTTGTTTCTTAATTACTAAATGATATTCAACACCATTAAAACTGGCTAGTCTCGCAATAGTAATTCTTTTACCATTTTTAACTAATGAAATTATTCCACATTGAGGACACTTATGTAAGGTATAGGATAATTTTGCGTTCACAATTTTTATACGTTTTATAATGCCACGTTTTTTTATTTTGGCATCTTTTACTGAAATAATTTTTATAATATCGTCTTTTATATCTAATGTACATAGTATAGAATTGTTTTGGGACATCATGTTTACTCCTGTTTGATTCGGTTTGATTGCTTAAATCTTAGCATGAGAACAGTGATGTTCTTTTTTTATCTAAAAGAGAATAAAAAACTGGCGTTGATTTATTCATCAACACCAGAAAGTTTAGAAGCATTAAATTGAAAGGGGTGGCTGGTAAAACAAGTGATTTGAAATAAAATCCCTTGTCAAATGGAGCTATTAAATGTGAGTAATATTTAATTTGGAAGGCCTTTAAGAACCGAAACAAAATATGAATCAGTTAATTATACTTATATTTCAATAAATTATAGGAAGGGATGTGTTCATGAACTTTAAGTAATAAGGCTGTACGATAAATAAAGTTGATAGGTATTTTGCCATCAACTTTATTTTTGTATACCATTTATTAGTAATAACCATTTAAGAACACCAAAAAAGGACACCATTCATGCCCTTTAGATGTTCG